>NZ_JAAHIH010000011.1 GCF_010671925.1 Moorena sp. SIOASIH
TGCTCTGGCTAGACCGATGTCCATTACTCAGGGATGGTGTCGATGGGGTGACAACCTTAGTTGAGGAACTCCCCTGATGATTGGCCTTTGCTGTGTGACCATTGCTCTGGCTAGACCGATGTCCATTGGTGAGCATTTGTGTCAGTTGAGTTTCCAAGGTCCTCGGATGACTTGCCCCATTATCCTGACCAAGAGATGTCACTTGATGTCCATCCTGCAAAGCCTTTTCAAAAGCCTTTTTCGTCTTTTCTGACACATAATTAGTGCAATTTAACCGGACATTGAGGGCTTTTTTGTTGTCAGTCTTGGGTGCTGGAGGCTCAATTTGGTAGGGGTCCAGGTTTTTCAAGGGCAAACCAGCGACGCGCAACTGCATAACCGCTTGACGCAATTGGCGATCGCTATCCTGTTGACGACTAGCATTTAAGGCTACGGCCACATGGGGTTTATCACCAAGGATATCGTTTACCAAGTGGGTCAGGATGCTCCGAGGTCCAAACTCAACAAAGCAATACCCCCCTGCATTGTAGATAGTTTCGATTTCCTGCTTGAACAGTACTGACTTGCTTGAGTGTACTCCCAAAATGTTTTTAATGTCTTGGGGTTGAGTGGGATAAGCCTCCCCAGTCACATTGGTATAAACAGGAATTTTTGGTTTTTTGAAGGTAACTGCTTCACTTGCTTGGGCAAAAGCTTTTTGGGCATGCCCAATCAGAGGGGTATGGAACGCAGCGGAAACTGGCAGCAAAATAGTAGAACACCCTTTTTCAGTCAACACTTGCTGTACCTTGGCAATTTCTGCTGTTGAACCGGCTAAGACCACTTGGCGATTGGAATTGAAATTGGCAATGGTAACTTGAGGAAAACTATCAATAACCGCTTTGACTCGATTAACTTCTTCGTTCACCGCCAACATGGCTCCCGGATCAAAATTTGGATCATCTGGGGTTGCCATTGCCTGACCTCTAGCTTTAACTAGGAAAAAGTAATCCTGATCACTCAAAACTTCAGCAGCCCAGAGAGCTGTGAGTTCTCCAAAGCTGTGTCCAGCAATAAAATCAGGCTTAAATCCTGCCTGTTGCAGGATCTTATAAAGACCAACACTGAACGCTCCGATGGCTGGCTGAGCATAATCTGTACGTTGTAGTGCTTCAGCCTGGATATGCCGTTGAGCTGTATCAAACACAGGCGGAGGAAAAACCTTTTCTGAAAGGGGCTTCAAATTATCCTTGAGGAACAGACTATCCATATAACCATAGGTCTGGCGCAAACAAGGGAAGTTCATCACCAGTTCCCGCCCCATTTCTAGATACTGGGAACCTTGCCCTGAAAACAGGGCAACGACTTTTCCTTCCAGCTCCATGGCACTGTGACGATAGTAGATCCCTTGGGGATGATTCCACGATTGTGCTTGTGGTGTGTTTTGCAGCCAGTTAATAGTGGTTTGTAAGCATCTGCAAGCTTGTATTAGAGAATCGGCGACAAACCCCACTCTGGCTTCAGTGACCGGAATTTCTTGGGCTTTACAGCTATCAATCAGTTCCTGGTAGTGCTGCTCTCCAGTCTTAAATTGCAACTTTTGTAAGGTATCTTCACAACGAGCTAACAATTGCTCCGGTGTTGGGGCAGACAGGAGAATCGACTGGGAAGTGTGGTGTAAACGATAGGCATGATTGTGTTCCTGTTGATATTCTTCCAGAACAACATGATAATTCGTGCCACCAAAGCCAAAGGAACTCACACCAGCACGCCTTGGCCCATCTCCTTCAGCGCGAATCCAGGGTCGGGTTTCAGTATTCAAATAAAATGGTGAATTATCAATATCCAGTGTTGGGTTGGGGTTGGTGATGTTGATAGTAGGTGGCAAGATTTTGTGGTGTAGAGCCAAGGCAGTTTTGATTAAACTGGCTGCACCAGCCGCAGCTTTGGTATGCCCAATCTGGGATTTAACACTACCGAGAGCAACATACTGCTTTTTGGGGTTGTTTTCACTAAAAACGTCCTTTAGAGCCTTGAATTCACTGGGATCCCCAGCCTTAGTCCCTGTGCCGTGTGCTTCAATCAGGCTGACACTGGTAGGAGAAAAACCTGCATCTTCGTAAGCCCGCTTTAACGCTTTCCCTTGTCCTTCTGGGCGAGGAGCGTAAATGCTTTTATATCGACCATCACTGGAGGTGCCAATGCCTTTGATCACAGCATAGATTGTGTCATTATCTCGCTTAGCGTCCTCCAGACGTTTGAGTACCAGCATCCCGATGCCTTCACCCAGCATCATCCCATCCGACTCAGCATCGAAAGGCTTAATAGTCTGGCTTGGGGAGATGGCAGGGGTTTTGCTGAAACAAATATAGGCAAAGAGGGAGTTATCGGTGTCAACTCCTCCAGTCAGCATCATGTCAGCGCGATGCTCACTCAGCTCACTAATTGCCATTTTTAAAGCACCTAATGAGCTGGCACAGGCGGCATCCACTACACAGTTTGTCCCCCCCAAATCTAGACGGTTGGCGATTCGTCCAGCAATCACATTAGCTAGCATACCGGGAAAGGCATTTTCGTTCCACTGCACATAGGCTAGCTTTATCTTTTCTACAATTTTTTTAGTATCCTGATCAGATAACCCACTACTTTTTAGGACTTTCTCCCAAATCGGATACTGCAATCTAACTGAAAGTGGTGTACCTAGTTGTTTTCCCAGTGCCGAGCCTAGGATCACCCCAGTACGCTCTCGATTAAACTCCCGGGATTTGCCATAGCCCGCATCTTCGATCGCCTCCTTTGCCACTACTAGACTTAACAGCTGGGAAACATCTGTTACTTCCAGGATGTTCGGAGGTAGCCCAAACTCCATGGGGTTAAAATCGATATGTGGAATAAATCCGCCTCTTTTGCAGTAGGTTTTGTCCGCTGCCTTGGGGTCTGGATCGTAGTAGTCGTCTACATTCCAGTGGGAGGCAGGAACATCAGTAATGCAGTCGATTTTTTGAAGAATATTCGTCCAGTATTCCTGCAAATTTCTGGCTTTTGGTAAAAGCGATGCCATGCCAATAATGGCGATAGGAGTTTGTGGCAGTTTTTGGTTAATATTGCTTGATTCTGTTAATTTATCCGACATCGTGTCTTTCCCTTGGATAAGTTGGATCAGATTCTTTTCAAAGCTATCCACGTCGTCTTGGAGCTGGGCCAATGCCATGTCAAGTTTAGAATTAGACATAGACTGAGTCTTAACCACGGTAAACTAGTTAACTTAATTTAGGTTTTTATTTTTTTGTGAGCATAAAACTAGTTTTATCAACTGAATTGCTTAGTTACTTAATTTAGTTATTTTGACTGATTTACTTTATTTTTTTTCGTACTTAAAAATATAACAAAAATTTAAAAAAGCACTTTTTTAAAAAA
This sequence comes from Moorena sp. SIOASIH, assembly GCF_010671925.1. Classification (GTDB taxonomy): domain Bacteria; phylum Cyanobacteriota; class Cyanobacteriia; order Cyanobacteriales; family Coleofasciculaceae; genus Moorena. Next base: position 3,397 of record NZ_JAAHIH010000011.1, read on the forward strand.
ATTAATCAAAAAATAACAGCCTATAGTTTTGAATGATTTTTTCTCTGGTAGCCATAATCAAAACTTAATATTATGAAATAAAAAATCGATTTTTTGCCAATCGTTACTGCTATTTAAGCTATTGTAAATAGTATCAATTGCCCTAGGGGATGAGTTGGATAATCTTTTCACAAATTTCATGTGCTGAATGGTTATTGTTGACTGTTTGTAAAGAGACATAAAAAACTACCAAGAGAGGTACCTGGGGGAAGAGAGACAAGTAGGGGAGAAATAGGTAGAAAGTGCTATGTATGAAGGAAACTTGGTATTACTTATTTCTGCCACGTTGCATTAGACTGCCGTAACTCTACATACCTTAGCTTCAGGAAGCAGTTAAGCTCGAAGCAAGTCAATCGTAAGTATTTAGCCTTAGGGAGTAACAAGAAGGCTAAACGTAAGCATTCAGCCGTCAGCCGTCAGCCGTCAGCTTTGTGGCACAGGCCACAAGCGCTGTGACTTTACTCAGATTAAACGAATGCTTACCTGTTGTCTTGATCCCAAGCGCGAGTGGGGGAAACCCCCGCAGGTCGGCGCTGCATCGCTTATTCAAAACCTGTTCGGTGTAGCTTCCCCAAGCGCCCATAAACTGATAGCTGATAGCTGATAGCTGATAGCTGAGTGCTTACGGCTAAACTCCATTGAGAGCAGGCTTGATTGTGTTTTAACCCTCACCACTCTTAGCGCTTATTGACAGGTTTATTGACCAGAAATTAGCCCCTGAATTCCCAGCAAACTACTCTATCTGGTTCAGTTATGATTAACAGGTTTTAATTACGGCTTAATTTCACCCTATACCCTTTCAAGTTGTCATCCCCTGAGGTATTCAGCCATCAGCTAACACGCTACGTGCTTACTGTACTTGCCAGGTACCAGCTATTCATGATTCCTGCAACAGAACCGAGTCAGGAGCAGCCCATCACGAAGCGCGTCGCTCACGAAAACAAGCTTATGGGGGAACTCTCTTTATTGATCAGACGTTGGATTACATTAGCTGTTTGCACAGCATGCCCGTAGCGCGTTAGCTCAGGAGTTGATAGGTGAATGCTTACCCTAAAATAGCAAAACTTTTTCTCCAGATAAAGTCTATCTATCTAGATCGATAGCAGCAATATAGTTGGTGTAAATGACAACATTGACCACATTTATTGTAGAAAAAATATCTTAATTTTACCTAGCCAATCTCCACGGTTTTACAGCTTTATCCAGATAACAATTAAAGACCTAAAATATTTTTTAATCAAGGATGAATACAGGGGTCTCGCCTGTCACGTTTTTTTCTGTTGAGCTAAACTAGGGTTAGCATCGTCAAATTAGTTTGAATGAGCCATGTAGTTTTACAAATAAATCCAGAGTTACAGCTTGAACGCTAACTTCAATACAATAATCATACAATTTTATAATTATCAGATATTTATTTGGTGAATTTTGTATAAATTATTGATTAAGTGGCGATTATAGCGTTAGGTAGAGCTTTCAGCCGTCAAGCACTAGGACTCTGTCAATTTAGTTTTGAGGGTTAGGGCAAGGTGTTAGGCTGAAGGGGTGACAAACAGCCTTAAAAGCCTTACAGGGTGTGGGGTGTGGGGTATTGGGTGTAGGGGAAGATCAGGAGCTGGCCACATTGGTAGCGATGCAGCTGAGGAACAGGGGGTTTCCCCCACTCGCGCTTGGGTACTTGAAGGGACGGTTTAATCAGGTTTCGGACCGATTGTTATCGCTGGGGTCACTCCAAATTCCGTTCTATTTTCCCCACACCCCACACCCCACACCCCATACCCTGTCTAGTTTTTAGCCTTGTTGTCACCCCCTCAGGGTGTTAGGTGTAGGTGTTAGGTGTAGGTGTTAGGTGTTAGGCTTTCACATCCCTCACGGGAAGAAAGATCAGCTCCTAGGCATGGGATCACATCCCCTGTCGCCACTTCACGCCAAATCACCTCAGCCCGTTTACGGACAATGACTTCTTCGAGATCAGATAGAATTAATCGGCTGCCAGCCCTTAATAAATCTCGGGTTAACTCCTGTCCAAAACCACCAGCTGCACCAGTAATGAGTACAACTGCCTCTTGTCAATGAGCCATATTCCTGATCCGTAATTGCTTTATACAGAAATTATATTCAATCATTCAAAAACTGTGAATTAAAGTCCGACAAAGAAAGCTCAAGTAATGGTTGAAAATTGGTGAAGACCTAGGATTTACTCGCACAGGGAAGCTGATCTCGTGCCTAGATCGCTAAAATGTCACTAAAAATAAAAAGTATATTTTAATCATGGTGGTTAAGAAATTTACGCCGTACTTTACTATTATAATAGAAGCTATTTTATACAGAGGAATTTTCTCCAAAGGCAATTTTAAAATTTTAATTTATATAGAGTTAAGAGCATAGCCAATCCCTTGACATCTTTAGGTAATCATTATGTCATTTATCACTCACTATGTGGTTTCAATAAAGATCTCCAAAACCTGTGGTTGGATATGGTCGGGGTATGCAAAAATTAGTTTACAAGCTAGCGGCTGCTTAGGTGACTTGAGTTAATGACTTGAGTTAATCATCTCAGGAGAGATATTGTAAGCATTCAGCCGTCAGCCGTCAGCCGTCAGCTAAAAGCTCACGCTACTTGAGGTGCCGTCAGCCGTCAGCATTCAGCTGACGTAACAAAGATTAAACGAATGCTTACTTGTTGTCTTGATGCAGTCGCTCATGGGGGAAACCACGGCAGTCGCTCATGGGGGGAACCCCCAAGACCGCGCTGCCTCCCCAAGACCGCGCTGCATCGCTTATTTAAAAGCTCAAAGCTGAGAGCTGAGAGCTGATAGCTGAGAGCTGATAGCTGAGAGCTGATAGCTGAATGCTTACGTTGTAACTAATGCCTTGACCACTACCTTACCGTTACCTCTAGTAGGGATGACAGACTGTAGCCTCAATCACCCTATATGACTTCAGAAACGGTCATGGTTTTGACCAAAGCCGCCTGGGAGCATAATTTTTCTACCAAGTACAAGGAAGAATAGGGAGTTTTAATTTTAGTGAAAGCCTCCATTTTTACTACCGCTAATATTGTATTAGCTACTTTGGGAATTGTGGGAGTTGAGGTCAAACCTGCTACATCTCAGTCCTTCGATTTTTCTGATCAAGAAAAATCTGATATCAGTAATTTTTTGAGCAGCCTATCCTCAAACAATCCAACCGTTTCCAATAATAAGTCCTTCTTGAAAAGACTATTGCCTTCGCCGATAGTCAACAGTGGAACATCAGGCAGTAGTCAGGCGTTAGATAATATAATAACCGAATTTATTACTGTCCTGAAAATAGGCACCCCAGGTCCCGATCCTTTTGTAGGGGATTCATCGAATAACGTCATTTTCACTCGTACTGGCAATGATATTTTACTGGGTGTCGATCCTGGTGCTGCTATCCCTGGTCAAGGAGAAATTGATATCTTAATTGGTGGTCCTGATAGTACTAATGAAGGACCGAGCATCAATGCCCCTACCAGAGACCGATTTTTGTTGGGGGATGAGAATAATCCCTACTACGCTGGCGGTAAGGGATTCCGAGGGAATAAGGACTATGCTTTAATTCCAGACTTCGATCCCAACCAAGATACTATTCGGCTTCACGGTAACCCAAGTAACTATACTCTGGCACCGATCGGACCGGAAAAAAATGGCACAGCCATATTTGTGAATAATCCTAAACCTGATCTGATCGCCCTTTTGCCAGGAGCTTCTGGTCTGAGTGTAGATGGCGACTACTTTGAGTACGATAATACTGCTCCATCCCAACAACCAGCTTTAGAGAATGCTCAGCAGTTGGGAAGTGCCAGTGTTGATATCGGGTTTAATGTTGGCACTGATAGCGTTGGTAATGTATATGTTACAGGATGGACTCAAGGGGACTTGGGGCAATCCAATGCTGGATCTCAAGATGCCTACATAGCTAAATACAATAGCGAGGGCAAAGTACAGTGGGTTAAACAGTTGGGGACTTCTGGTGAAGACCGCTCCTTTGATATTAGCTTTGACAGCGCTAACAATGTTTACATTGCAGGCACCACTACGGGTAACTTAGGGGGACCGGTCGTTGGAGGAGATGATGCCTATTTTATTAAGTTAGACAGTAATGGCAACACCTTGTTGAGTAAACAGTATGGAACTGACCAATTCGACACTGCCTTTGGCATTGACGTTGATAATGAGGGTAATATCTACACTGGGGGATATACCTCAGGTGACATAGGCGCAGTAAATGCTGGATCAGATGATCCCTATGTAGCCAAGTTTGATAGCAATGGCAACCAGTTGTGGGCTAAACAGTTTGGTACTCCTTACTTTGACGAACTTTACGGTCTCGCCGCCGACAACAATGGTAATGTTTTTGCTACAGGATTCACTACTGATAAATTAGGCGAACAGCATGCTGGGTTGTATGATGGCTGGTTGACGAAGTTTGATAGCAATGGCAACCAGTTGTGGATTGAGCAGTTTGGTACTTCTAATTATGATTTTGCCTGGGATCTTGCTCTTGATAGCTCTGGTAATGTCTACAGCACAGGATTTACCCTGGGCTCTTTAGGGGGACCTAATGCTGGGTATTATGATGCGTTCTTGGTTAAGTATGACACGGATGGCAACCAGCTATGGACTCAACAGATTGGAACTTCTGGTTCTGATAGTGCCTTGGCTATTGACATCGACAGTAACGGCGTTATCTATATTTCAGGAATCACTGATGGTGATTTAGGAGGAGTCAATGCCGGACTCAATGATGTCTTTGTTGCCAAGTTCGACAGTGAGGGTAACCTGTTGATGACTGAGCAGTTTGGAACCCCCGAAGATGACTTTGCCTTTTTTGGTATTGATGCCCAGCAGGCTGCTAAGGTTTACTTAGCCGGATTTACTGGTGGGTCTTTGGGAGGAGCCAATGCCGGATCCTTTGATGCCTGGGTAGCTAGTTCCAGCCTTTCTGCTGGATCTGTGCCTTCAGCTCCTGAACCCACCACCATTTTGGGTTCGTTAGCCACACTCATGTTTGGTGCTCGCTTCAAGAAAAGAGTTGGAAAGAAGTTCCAGAGCACTCTGTCCAAGAAAAGTACTTAACAAGCTTAATCTAAAACCATTAAGCTAACACCACCAAAACCTTATGATTTCCTAACTTTGTGATCTACTGAGAGTAGCTAAAACCGAGTAGCTAAAACCTGAGCGCTCTTGCTTGAGGGTGTCTTCTACCACTCTCTCAGGCTTAGTACTTAGGCTCCAAGCTTATTGATTTAGACTGGTTGTGGGGTATAGGGTGTGGAGTTTAGTAAGCAAAATTGGAACATTGATTGTTCGGTTCACTGCTTAACTTATAAGACTTTGCTTAAAGCGATGCAGTGCGGTCTTGGGGAGCCAGCGCCTTCATGAGGGGGTTCCCACAGGGCGAACAGCGGCACGCACGTGACCCACACAGAAGCCAAACCATGAGCGACTGCATCAAGACAGTGCCAAAACGATTTTTTTTATCTAATTTTTTTATCTAAAAAAATTAACTATTACGTTTATAAAACTCTCTATAAAAAGAATAATCAAATTCTTATAAACTTCAATTAAGCGTCCTGGTTCGGCTTTTAAAAAAAAATTAAAATATTCCGAAAAATACCTTGCTATAACTTGGATATCATGACAGAATATTTCAAGGGATATAAATAGTTTAATTTCCCCCCCAAAATAAAAATTTAGGGTAAGCACCGGTCAAAAAAACTAAAATCTATAGGATCAGTGGTGTACTGTCAACATTCAGAAATAATTCGAGTTTTACGAACTTGCAAAAGTTGGTACTACACTAGTTCCATCTAGTGTTGACCGAGATATTATATTTATTATTTGGTTTTCTTGCTGAAGCAATAGCTAATTCATCTAGTTCATCAACTATCCATGCTTCCTGCCTCATTTTCTTAAATGAGGTTAATGTACAACAGAACTTCTTATACAGTGAAACCAGTGGCAGATGTGCGATGCACTTCTCCACTACTATTGCCAAATAACGATTATCGTGCATAAGGAAAGTCAACCATTTACAAACTCTGTAAGTCAGTGGTACCTGATTTTGGCAGCAGCTATGGGTTTAGCTACTGGGGGGATTTATCTCTATGCCTTGCCCCAATTTGAATCTAAACCTGAAGGTTCTATATCAAATTCCCCAGAAAATACCATTGCCATTGTTGCGGTCACTGCCCTGGGACGTCTAGAGCCTCAAGGAGAAGTGACTCGTTTGTCTGCCCCTAATTCTGTAGGAGGTACCCGAGTTGAGCAACTCTTAGTGAAGGAAGGAGACAAGATTAAGGCAGGGCAAATCGTCGCTCTGCTGGACAGTTATGCTCTTCGTTTTGCTACTTTAGAACAAGTTAAGCAAAAGGTTCAAATTGCCCAAGCTCGTCTGGACAGAGTCAAAGCTGGAGCTCAGGCAGGAGAAATTGCGGCACAAGAGGCAGCGATCGCTCGTTTACAAGCTCAGTTACGAGGGGAAGTGGCGGCACAGGAAGCCACCCTCGCTCGCTTACAAGCCCAGTTACGAGGGGAAGTGGCAGCACAGGAAGCCACCCTGGCTCGCTTACAAGCCCAATTGCGTAATGCTCAAGCAGAGTATCAACGTAATCAAAAACTCTATCAAGAAGGTGCAATTTCCGCCTCTGTTTTTGACAGTAAACGTCTGCAAGTGGAAACGATTCAAGAGCAAATCAATGAAGCCAATGCTGCTCTGAAACGGACTTTGGAAACGATTCAAGAGCAAATTAATGAAGCCAATGCTACTCTGCGACGGACTATGGACACCGGTCAAGAACAGATCAGTCAAGCTAAAGCCACTCTAGACCGTATTGCTGAGGTTCGTCCAGTAGATGTACAAGTAGCTCAGGAAGAGATTAAGAGTGCGATCGCTGCTGTCAAGCTCGCTGAAGCTGAACTGGATTTAACCTACATCCGTTCTCCTATCGATGGACAAGTCCTGAAAGTTCACACCAAATCTGGAGAAGTTATTGGCAGTGACGGGATTGTTGAGCTAGGTCAAACCGACCAAATGTACGTAATCGCAGAAGTCCATGAAACGGATGTTAGCAAAGTCGATCTGGGTCAAAAGGCTACTATTACTAGCGCTGCTTTTTTGGGGAAAATACAGGGAACAGTCACTCAGATTGGTTTACAAATTGACAGACAACAGGTTTTTGATGTTAATCCTGGATCAGATACGGATCGTAAAGTGGTCGAAGTTAAAATCCGCATTGATGATTCCGTAGACAGTCAACGAGTTGCAGCATTTACCAACTTACAAGTAGAGGTCACCATTCACCTATAACTCGGTTAACCACATTCAGAACTGTTGAATCCAGCAATAAACATTTACCAAAATTCTATCGTTGTTGTCAAGGGATGCAGCGTCGCATCTTTACTCCCTACTCCCTACTTCCTACTCCCTACTCCCTACTCCCTACTCCCATTAACCAACTCCTAGTAAGTCCCTCACCCAATTGAAAACTGCTATATTAAATTCCCCAGACATCCCATTTCCCAAAATGCTTGAAGAATGATTCTCCAACTTCCGATTGCCTGGTTACAACTAGCGAGACAAAGAGTTCGTTTTCTGGTTGCTCTAGCTGGTATTGCTTTTATCGTTGTTCTAATTTTTATGCAACTTGGGTTTAATGATTCTCTCTATAATAGTGCTACTAAGGTGCATCAGATTATCAACGGTGATTTGTTTTTAATCAGTTCCCAATATAAATCTTTGACCGCTAAGCAGAGCTTTCCTAGAGAGCGTTTATATCAGGCTCTAGGATTTAATGGAGTAGAAGCAGTTAGTCCATTATATCTAAGGTTTGCCAAATTTAAAAATCCCATTACTGATCAAAAGTACTCAATCTATGTTATTGGCTTTGATCCGGGAAAACCTGTGCTGAATTCTCCGGAAGTTAATCAAAATATAAATATAATTAAACTTCCTAATGTAGTTTTATTTGACCGGAAGTCTAGACCTGATTTTGGTCCAATTGCTGAGAACTTTGAGCAGGGAAACACGGAACAAACTATCGAAATATTTGCTTTTGCAGCAAGAAAAGGTTATCGAGTTAAGGTTGGGGGCTTGTTTAGTCTAGGACCTTCCTTTGGGGTGGACGGTAATTTGGTAGTTGGCGACTCAACATTGTTCCGGATATTCGATGTAAATTCAGGGATGGTTGATGTAGGAGTCATTACTCTCAGACCTGATGCAGATCCTCAAATGGTTTTAAAAAATTTGAGAAACCACTTATCTGAAGATGTTTTAGTTCTTTCTTATCAAGAATTTATTGACTTTGAAAAAGACTATTGGCAGACAAGAACTCCCATTGGCTTTACCCTTGGTCTGATGCTATTTATGGCATCAGTTGTTGGTATAGTGATTGTCTATCAAATTCTTCATAGTAATATTTCTACTAACTTAGTTGCCTATGCCACTCTAAAAGCAATTGGCTATCCAAATCAATACTTATTATCTGTAGTATTTCAACAGTCTGTTATATTAGCTTTTTTAGGTTATATCCCAGGATTTGCTATCTCCCTAGGTCTGTATCATGTGGCCATGAATGCTACTGGATTACCAATGGAGATGAAACTTCCTCAAGCCTCTATAGTTTTAATAGTAACCATTTTAATGTGTTTGGCTTCTGGTCTCTTGGCTGTTAACAAAATGCGGTCTGCCGATCCAGCTGATATTTTCTAAGTTTCTTTTTTGAAATTTAATAATTGCTAGCCTATAAACTTTACAATTACTATTGTATAATCCAAGAAGCCGATGTCCCAAGAAATTTTGATTGATATAAAAAAACTGAATCATTACTTGGGTCAACGGTCATTAATAAGCCAAATTTTATTTGACATTAATCTGGAAATAAAATCTGGAGAAATTGTCATTATGACGGGTCCATCAGGGTCAGGAAAAACAACGCTGTTGACGTTAATTGGAGGATTGCGTTCTGTACAAGAGGGAAGTCTAAAAATTCTAGACCGAGAATTGTATGGCGCTAGTCCTGCCAAATTAGTGTCAGTGCGTAGCCACATTGGCTATATTTTTCAAGCTCACAACTTACTAGAGTTTTTGACAGCCCGGGAAAATGTTCAAATGGCGATTGAACTGCATCGAGGCATCTCTAACCGGGAAGCTCGTACTAGATCTGAAGCGATGCTCCAACTAGTTAAGCTGGGAGATCGAGTTAATCACTACCCTCAAAACCTTTCTGGGGGGCAAAAACAACGGGTAGCCATTGCCCGTGCTTTAGTCAATCATCCCAAATTGGTCTTAGCAGATGAACCGACTGCTGCTTTAGATAGTAAGACAGGTCGAGATGTGGTTAATCTTATGCAACGACTAGCTCTTGAGCAAGGATGTGCGATTTTGATGGTGACTCACGATAACAGAATTTTGGATGTTGCTGATCGCATCCTTCGTATGGAAGACGGGCATCTACTTACACCACAGTCACCAACTAATGACGAAATGCAAAAGGCAAAAGTCGAAAGACAAATTGAAAATTGAAAATTGAAAGTTGCCATTAACATCAATTAACGGCAATTAGCAATTACTAATTGCTAATTTGATTTTGACTAATGACAAATGAAAAATAACTAAAAAAGTAAACATTATGCTTGAAACTATTTCTGAGCAAATCGATCAAGAATTTCATACTGAAGAAGCTATTCAAGCCTGGTTAGTTTCCCAACTCGCCCAACGATTGGAGGTTGATCCTGAAGAGATAGATATCCAGGAACCATTTGAAAGCTACAACCTAGAATCAGCAGATGCTTTGATTCTTTTAGGTAGATTGGAAAACTATCTTGGCCGTGAGATATCTCCCACCCTGTTGTGGAACTATCCCAACATCGAAGCCCTAGCACAACGTTTAGCTGAAGATGCGAATGGTTAACCATCAAGCAGCAAATAGTGGTAATCATGACCAAAGTTCAGATTAAGGTTGAGAAATGGAAGCGATCGCAATTATTGGTCTAGGTTGTCGTTTTCCTGGTGCCAGAAACCCGGAGGAGTATTGGCGGCTCCTATGTAACGGGGTAGATGCCATTATAGAGGTACCAGCAGATCGGTGGGATATCGATGCTTTCTACGATCCTAAACCTGGTACTCCAGGAAAAATGAGTACTCGGTGGGGTGGCTTTTTAGAACAAGTAGATCAATTTGACCCCCAATTTTTCGGAATTACTCCGAGAGAGGCAGTTTATATCGACCCCCAGCAGCGACTTTTGTTAGAGGTAGCTTGGGAGGCCCTGGACAATGCTGGGCAGGTGGTAGAAAAACTAGCCCACAGTAACACAGGTGTTTTTGTTGGTATTTCTGCCAGCGATTACCACCAGCGCTTTCAGCAAGGAGGGTATAGTGTCATCAATGCCTACATGGGGACTGGCAATGCTTTAAGTATTGCTGCTAACCGCCTCTCCTACCTATTTGATTTTCGAGGACCGAGTATGGCGATTGACACAGCCTGTTCCTCTTCATTGGTGGCTGTGCATCTTGCCTGTCAAAGTCTGCAGAGTAGAGAGTCTAATTTAGCCTTGGCCGGTGGAGTTAATCTACTGCTGTCTCCGGAGTTGACCATCATTGTCTCTCAGGCACAAATGATGGCTACGGATGGGCGTTGTAAGACCTTTGATGCTAGAGCCAACGGTTATGTCCGGGGAGAAGGCTGCGGTATTGTAGTACTCAAACGTCTGGAGGATGCGATTAGAGACAATGACAATATCATTGCTCTGATCAAGGGTTCAGCCGTTAACCAAGATGGCCGTAGCAACGGACTTACCGCTCCCAATGGTCTGTCTCAAGAAGCAGTTATCCGCCAAGCCTTGGCAAATGCTGGAGTGGCACCAGCTCAAATTAACTATGTTGAAGCTCACGGTACAGGCACTCCCCTAGGAGACCCAATTGAGGCCGAAGCACTAGGGGCTGTGTTGAGTCAAGACCGTTCCCCGGACAACCCCTGCATGATTGGTTCCGCTAAAACCAATATCGGTCATCTAGAATCTGCCGCTGGCATTGCTGGTCTAATTAAGGTAGCGCTATCGTTACATCATGGCAAAATACCACCGAGCCTGCATTTCCAAAAACCGAATCCCTATATTCCGTTCGAGAAACTTCTGCTTCAGGTACAGCAAACCCTGACCCCTTGGCCGGAAAAGGATGGTCTAGCTTTGGCTGGATTGAGTTCCTTTGGTTTTGGCGGAACTAACGCCCATGTGATTCTAGGGCAAGCTCCCCAAGGGGATGAGGAGTTGGGGAAAAACAACTTTGTCTATCCTGGAATCTCCTCATCACCTTATCTGCTTCCCCTATCTGCTCGCACTCCAGAAGCTCTGAGAGCTTTAGCTCAAGAGTATCAGGAATTCCTAGCACCAGCAGCGTCTGGTAGCACTGCCTCATTATCAGACATCTGTTATACAGCTAGTGTACGACGTTCTAATCATGACCACCGTTTGTCTCTGGTATTTCAAAACTGTGATGAACTAACCGAGGGCCTTGAAGCATTTTGCTCTGGAGAAACTTACTCCGGTCTGTCTTGGGGTCGTAAGCAACGGAACCGCCGTCCTAAGCTAGTTTTTGTCTTTTCTGGTCAAGGACCCCAATGGTGGGGGATGGGGCGTGAATTATTATCTACCGAACCGGTCTTTTGCTCCACTATAGAGAAGTGCGATCGGCTGCTACGCTCTTATGCCAGCTGGTCACTGCTGGAAGAACTGACCGCTAATGAGTCAACATCCCGCTTGGCAGAAACTGAGATTGCCCAGCCAGCTATTTTTGCCTTGCAAGTCGCTTTAGCTGCTTTGTGGCGGTCTTGGGGAATAGAACCCAATGCCATAATCGGGCATAGCGTGGGAGAAGTAGCAGCAGCTCATGTTGCGGGAGCTCTAAGCTTGGAGGATGCAGTCCAAGTTGTTTTCCACCGTGCTCGCTTCATGCAGCAGGGAACAGGTCTTGGGAAAATGGCAGCTGTGGACTTGTCCGTAGCTGAGGCAGAGGAACTCTTAGCTAAGTATGCCGGTCGTCTGTCTATTGCTGCCATCAATAGTCCTACCTCACTTGTTCTATCAGGTGAAGCAGCAGCCCTGGAAGAAGTGCTTGAGTCCCTTGAGCAGGGACAGATTTTCTGTAAGATGATGCGGGTGAATTATGCTTTCCACAGTCCCCACATGGAGCCGTTTCAAGATCAATTAGTGCGATCGCTTCAAGGAATTACACCTCAAACTGCATCTATTCCAATCATCTCAACCGTCACAGGTCTAGCTCATCAGGGTGAAAATTTTGATGCTGGCTACTGGGGACGCAATATCAGAGAGCCAGTGCGTTTTGCCCCTGCAATTGATCAACTTATCAAGACCAAGCATAATCTATTTGTTGAGATTAGCCCCCACCCAGTCCTAGGGATAAATATCTCCCAGTGTCTGAAGAACTCGGGCAAAAACGGAACAGTATTGCCTTCTCTACGCCGACAGCAACGGGAACGAGCAGTTATGTTGGGTTCTTTGGGTACTCTCTACACCCAGGGCTACCCAGTAGACTGGAGCCGACGCTATCCATCTGGGGGTCAGTTTGTTTCGTTGCCCTCTTATCCTTGGCAGCGATCGCGTTACTGGTTGGAGGTAGTTCCTAACTCAACCGAACAGGAGAGTTCAGGGGTAACCGTAACCCTGAGCATGCCATCAGAACTTAATGGGAAATCCACCCCTAATCATGGTGTCGCACCAGAAGCCAAGCCAAGTTTAACCCGTGCTAAATTGCTGGCGGCAGAACCAGAGGAACGCCAGGGACTGTTGGAATCTTACTTGACAGAATTATTAGCCAGGGTTATGGGAATTGCTGTCAGCCAACTGGACTTACAGCAGCCCCTTCATAGCTTAGGACTTGACTCCATAGTGGGTGTTGAGCTAAGGAATCAAATTGAGACTGATCTGGAGGTGGTTGTTCCTCTAGAATACTTCATTAGTTTAAGCATTGAGGATTTTATCACCCAAGTTTTCCTGCTGGTTGTTAAAGAAGCCAAATCATCACCTAATCAAGGAACTCAAGGCAAACCCAGCACTACGGACTCGATGGATTCAACTAATGAGTCTTCAGGGACAATCACCTCTTCAGAGAAGGTAGTACCTCAAGCCAATCTTTGGGTCACCCGTCCAAAGCCGAATCCCCAAGCAAAACTACGTCTATTCTGCTTCCCCTATGCGGGAGCTGGTGCTTCTATCTTCCGCTCTTGGTTAGAATTGCTACCACCAGACATTGAGGTTTGTTCAATTCAATTGCCTGGGCGAGAAAACCGACTCGAAGAAGAGCCATTTACTCGCCTCTCACCTCTGATTCAGGCCCTAACACCTGTTTTGCGTCCTTACTTAGACATTCCTTTTGCCTTTTTCGGTCACAGTTTAGGAGCGTTAATTAGCTTTGAGCTTGCCCGTGAGTTACGCAAACAGAACTTACCTAGCCCAGTTCACGTATTTGTTTCTGCAAGCCTTGCTCCTCAGCTACCGGATCTGAATCTACCCATCCATCGACTGCCTGATGATGAGTTTATCCAGTCACTAGGTCGCTTAAATGGAACACCAGAGGAAACATTACAAAATCCTGAGCTGATGGAGCTATTCCTCCCGGTGTTGCGAGCAGACTTTGCGATTTTGGAAACTTACTTCTACTCCAGCGCAGATCCCCTCGATTGCCCAATCACAGTGTTTGGTGGCAAATCCGACCCCAAAGTCAGTCATTTGGAACTAGAGGCTTGGCGGAACCAGACCCAGAGAGACTTCACCCTGCAAATGTTTCCCGGCGACCACTTCTTCCTCAAGAGCCATCACCAGCTTTTATTGGATGCGATCGCTACCCAACTTAGCCCACCTGTCAAGGTGATGGGGTGATGGGGTGATGGGGTGGTGTCAAATCCTACTCCCTAATCGAGAGTGGTATGCCACCCAGATACTATTCCTCTAATTACTAATTACTAACCACTAACCAGTGTTTTCACAAAGCAGCAAAATCTTTCAACCTTGGCCTTTGGCCACGCTACGCGAACAACTAACTAACCTTTAACCTTGGCCTTTGGCCACGCTACGCGAACAACTAACTAACCTTTAACCTTGGCCTTTGGCCACGCTACGCGAACAACCAACTAACCTTCAACCTATTTAAGAATAAAATTACCATGCCTGTTATTGCTGCTACTGCCTTCACGTTTCCCGAGCACTACTATGCTCAAGAAGTACTAGCTACAGCGGTCAAAAAGTTTTGCATCGCGATGAATCTAGATTTTGATCTTGATACCATCGACCGCTTTTTCACCAATGTCAATATCAAAGGGCGTTATTTCACCCACTCCCTAGATGACTTCTTTGAACCACCGACTCCCGGAGTCACTGCTCAGCGGTCTATAGACCTTGCTGTTGATAACTTTGAAAAAACTCTGCGGTCATTATTCTGTTCAAGCGGCATCGACCCCGAGGAAATCGCATTAATCGCCTCCTCCACACTCACCATTTCGGTTCCCCCCCTGGAAGCTCGGTTAATGAATCGCATCCCTTTCTCACGGTACATCAAACGACTACCAATGTTTGGCTATGGCTGCATGGGTGGAGTAGCAGGTATAGCGCGAGTAGCAGAGTACCTAGAGGGACACCCCAAGGATGCTGCAATTTTCTTTGCTGGTGAACTGTCCTCTGCTCTGTGGCAGGGTTCCTTGCAAATGGAATTGCAAACAATGATTTCTAAACTACCAGACGACCCCTCTCTCTACAGCGAAATCATTTGCTCTATCGTTACTGCTGCATTGTTTGCTGATGGTACGGGAGCAGTTTTAATGGTAGGTCGCGATCATCCCTTAGCCAAGCCAAGTCAACCTCGGGTAATTGATATTGGATCAATCTTGCTTCCCAATACCACTCACTTGATGGGAATGGATATTGCCGATACCGGGTTCAGGAATATTCTCAGACCCGAAGTGTCTGACCATGTCAAAGCAGGACTGCGAGAGGTGATTGACCCACTTCTCAACAAGCATAACTTATCAACAGATGATATATCCTGCTGGATTGTGCATCCGGGTGGACCCAAGGTAATTAAAGCTATACAAGAAGAGTTTGGACTGACTCAGGAGGCAGTACAGCTGAGCTGGGACACGTTAGAAAAAGTTGGCAATATGTCCTCATCATCTGTGCTCTATATACTCAATGAAGTCTTATCTCAAGAGCAGCCAAGTGCAGGTAGTTATGGTTTGATGGTCGGAATGGGACCAGGTTTATCCCAGGAAATTTTGCTATTGCAATGGTAGGGAGCACTCAATGATTACTAAGGTTATCTTTGTGCTTGTTGTAGTTGCGGTCATTTTACAGCGACTGATTGAGCTTCGTATCAGCAAACAGAATGCAGCATACTTGCTTACTAAGGGAGGACAGGAATATGGCTCAAATTCCCTTTGGATAGTGAAAGTATTGCAGGTGAGCTGGTTCGGAGCAATGATTAGCGAGGTTTGGTGGCTCAACCGTCCCTTTATCCCAGGATTGGCAGCAATCACGCTGATCCTTAGTCTAGCGGGTCAAGGCTTGCGGTATTTATCAATGCGATCGCTAAAAAAGCGTTGGACTCTTCCCATCATCACCTTCCCAGGCAAGCCTGTAGTTGACTCAGGAATTTACCATTACCTAAAACATCCCAATTGGCTAGGAGTAATTCTGGAAATCGCCACTTTACCCCTGATCCATACTGCATATCTCACCACTATCGTTTTCAGCATCGCCAATGCTCTATTAATGAGTCGGCGTATTCACACTGAAGAACAAGCCTTAAGCGAAGACACCAACTATGCTGATGTTTTTGCCAATCGACCCCGTTTTATTCCAGTCATTGGATTTATTAAAGGAGCTAATAGTTCTAGATGAGAGTTGGTATTAATCCTGAAAACTTGCTCGAAAAGAGTGCCCTTGCCTTGGGGCAAGTACCCCAACCTGCGATCGAAACTCAAGCCTGCCTGGTTTTAGCCCGATCTCTGATCGCAGCAACAAAGCTAGGTGTGTTTGAAGCCCTAGGGTCAAGTTCACTTTCCGCCCAAGAGATTGCTGCACGGTGTAATCTCAACAAGCGTGCTTTAACCCAGCTTTTAGATGCTCTTGTTGCTACAGATTACCTTGCCAAGGAGGGAAATTGCTATACCTTGGCTCCAGTTGCCCGTAAATGGCTACTAAGTCACAATGAGTCGTCACTTTACGATTATACGATTAGCCGGCTTTTGGCCTGGGAATGGCTCACCCACTTAGAAGACTTCATCCGCACTGGAAACCCTCTACAATCTCATGATAAAATGACTAGCCATCACTGGCAACTTTATCATCGGGGTATGCGCTCAATAGCTAGCGTTGCTGCTCCTGAGGTAGTCAAATGCACACCTCTACCAACCGGTGCTCAGAAAATGCTAGATGTTGGTGGCTCTCACGGCTATTTTTCAGTAATGCTCTGCCGCCGCTACCCTGAGCTTAAAGCCGTCATTCTGGATTTACCTGAGGGCATTGAATATGCAGCACCACTCCTTGCCGAGGAAGGCATGGGCGATCGCGTGGTGTACCAAACTGGCAATGTTCTTAAAGAGGATCTAGGCACCAATGTCTATGACTTAATCTTTATGGCTAACCTAATACACCACTTTGATGAAAAAAACAATATTGAGCTATTTCAGCGTTTGGCTCAAGCTCTAAGACCTGGAGGCTATCTAGTCGTTCAGAAAACTATATTTCCTTCCAAAGAAGATGGACAACTGGGTGCATTGGGGAATTTGTTTTTCTCCTTGACCAGTGCTGGTAGTAACTGGTCGTTCTCTGAGATAGCTCAATGGCAACAAAAGGCAGGTTTAGTTCCCCGCAAACCCATTCAGTTCCGGCGAACACCAGCCACTGGTCAACAGGTGGCAGTAAAGCCCTAAGCCTGTTGGACGGACACACTTGTTAGTTATTATAGCAGTTCTCAAATTGAGAACTGCTATATATGTCTCTAATTACTAAAAAGTATTTACCATCAATATTTTGAATATAAAATATGTTAAAGGTTTATTACCGAATTATTATTTCCTGTTGGAAAACCTTTGGGATCAGCCACTGGTTTTTTTTATGGGTATTTCTGCCACCCTTAGCTTTTATTTTGGTTAGACTAACCCTGGCTTTAGATGAAATTTTCTTTTCTAAGTATCGTGACATTAAAGTGGTGAAACCGATATTTATCATTGGACATCCTCGGAGTGGAACTACTTTCCTGCATCATTTATTAACCCAGACAGAAGAATTTACCACATTCAAAGCTTGGCATATTTTTGTTCCATCACTCACAGCTCGTATTTTATTTAAACCTCTGGTTAACTATTTAGTTAAACACAATCTTAACTCCCTGATACCTGATGATATTGGACATGGAATTTCCATTGATAGAGTAGAAGAAGAAGAACTATTATTCCTTCACAAAGCCGATACTCAATTTGTGCTTTTAACGACACCGTTAGCCTTTGATGATCAGGAGCATCCGGAGCTTCGCTTCCATGATCAACAACCAGCATCTCGTCGTCGAAGTTCAGTAAAATTTTTTGAAAGTTGTTTAAAGCGGCATATCTATTACACAGGAAAAAAACAAGTAATTGCGCAAATTCATTTTTCTACTCACCGCATTAAAACATTGCTAGAAATATTTCCAGATGCCAAATTTATCTATTTAGTTCGTTCACCTCACGAAACAATTCCTTCTCATCTTTCCCTGGATCGAAATTTTCTCGAAAACCAATGGGGAATAAAAACTATACCACCGGATAAACTAAAACGATATGAACAAAGGCGATATCGCTATAATGTCGATCTTTATCGCTATTTTTATCGTCTGACAAAAAATCAAGAGATACCAGAAAATAACGGCATGATTATGCCCTATAATTTATTAATATCTGATTTAGAGAAAGCCTTCGAAAAAATAGTTAAATTTACTGGAATTAATCCCAGCAATCAATTAAAAGTTTGTATCAACAAACAAGCCCAACAACAGACAAACTATAAACGCCAACATCGTGTCAGAAATCTTGAAGAATTTAACTTAACAAGAGAGCAGATTATGAAAGATCTTTCATTTGTTTATGAGGAGTACAACTTTGACAAGATCACCAATAGACTATAAATAACAATAAACGGAAACCATCAGCTCTTAGTTAACACGCTACTTGAAATTAATGTAAATGCATCTATAGCAGTCGAAGTAAAGGTTAAAACATATTTCGATTCCCTGTCCCTGTTCTCTTTTCCCTTTGGTATATGTCCTAAACCTTAAAGGGTGACAAGGGTAGTGAAAAGCAGTCGTGAAGGGGAGTGTAGCCAAAAGAGCCAAAAAATATTAGGGTGGTCTATGACTACCCTAAAATCTAAAAAATGCTACCGACATTATATCAGACAGTGCTGGAAAAGCATCTCAATGAGAAAGAAAATCTAACAATCCAACTACTAATATTAATGGTTCAAAGCTTCCGCCAAGTGAAATTATCAACCAAGGCCGCGTGTGTTTCCTCAACCCATCAACTATGAAAGTAGACTAAGGAATCTACAAAGATTTTTAGTATTACCACAATGGAATGTCAAACTGTTATGGTTTCCCATAGTCAAATACTGGTTGAAACAAGAATATCTGGGAAAGCAGCTGAATCGAGAGCAAAGAAGAAGACGGAAAAAACTCAAACATTATAAGTGGGGAAAAGTTTTATTAGTCATAGACAGAACTCAATGGAAAAAAAGAAATTTAGCGATGCAGCAAGGGAACAGGGGAGGCAGCGCGGTCTTGGGGAGGCAGCGCGGTCTTGGGGGTTTCCCCCACTCGCTATTGCCGTGGTTCCCCCCACTCGCGCTTTGCCGTGGTTTCCCCCACTCGCTATTGCATCAAGACAATGATGGTGAGTCTAGTTTGGGGGAAACACGCTTTGCCAGTATATTGGCAGCTAATGTCTAAAAAAGGAAGCAGTGATTTATCGTTTCAAAAAAGAGTACTACAACCAGTTATTAAGCTGATAAAACCTTATCCTGTGGTCGTGGAGATAGGGAATTTCATAGCGCCCACTTGGGAATCTGGCTGAGACAGAGGGGAGTAGACTTTATTCTTCGCCAAAAAAAGAGTGCTTATGTTCAACACAACGGTTCGGAGTATCAAGCTTTGAAAGAGATGGGGTTTCAGCCGGGAGAAACTCAATTTTTTCGGGATATTTATTGTAACAAGGAGTATCAACTCTCTCCCTTTAATTTGGCAGTTCGCTGGAAACGAAAATATCGAGGTAAGCACCATAAACAACCTTGGTACTTACTGACCAATTTATCTAATCTCCAGGAAACTTTAGCTGTTTATCGAGCTAGATGGGGAATTGAAACAATGTTTAAAGATTGTAAGACAGGGGGCTATAATGCGCGAACAAACTCGGGTCAACTCTACTCGTTTACTTGCTCTTGTTCTGGTCATTGCCTTTGCTTATACTCTCTCTACCTTTATGGGATATTCATTAGAATATACTTCCCTTTCTCTTTATGTTACTACTACTCATAAAAATCAGCAACAACTTGATCCACACCATAGTCATTTTAAGATCGGACTATTGACTTATGCCTGGGTTAATGCCATGACTTTATGGTCTGAACTTACCAACACTTTAATGAGTCTCAAACCTAATAAATATCTCTATTTTCAGCGAGGCTTGAAGGCTCTATCCCAATTACAGCAACAGTTAGACCTGTATTGTCATCCTTAAAGGTCCTAAACTATACTTCCGAAGCTATAATTTTATGATTACTATATATAGTGTGTTTTTAATTAAAAACACACTATATGTGTAAACTGCATTGTTAACAAGCAAAACAGCGATGCAGGTTGGTATTGGGGGAAACCCCCACTCGCGCTTTGCATCAACACAAGGCAAATTTTATTAAGAACTATACCCTGTTTATTGAGAAGATGCTTTTATGCTGCTCTTTTCATCCGTAAATCCTCTGATATAACCCCTTCCAAGCAGAACGCCAACTTAATATAGACAATAAAGTTTTAACTACACCAATGATGCTTTGAATTTGGTAACTAAGATAAACTCGGATTGCCCATCCTCTGATCAGGATTTTAGGTAAGTAGATGAATATCGACTTGAGCATCACCAAAATGCCTTGGGTAGAGTACGTAACATACATAATATCAGCTAAACTTTTGTGCAATTTTTGCTGTTTATTTCCTATCAATAAAACTGGTTCACTATCCCAAGGATCGAATGCCTTAAACTTTGTGGAGAAATCCCAATGTGGACGGACAAACATCTTGGCACGATCGTTAAGCATACAAGCAACGAAGCTGAAAGTGCTATTACTGGTACAAACTACATCACATTGACTCAACATAAAGAAATCGATATAGAAGTCTAAGTCTAATTCTTTCATCCTTTCTGGCAACCGAATTTTTAAGTCGCCTGTAGTCACGGGAGAAAATTTATCAAAGTCATGAATTATACTATCGAGATCGTCACTGCATAGCAAAAGAACTGGATCTTCCAATTCTTTCCATATCCCTTCGAGCCATTCACAATACCATTTTGTAGGAAACACCAATGTGAAACCGGCTCGTGGTTCTTTTATGAAATCCCCTCGTCGAATGTGAATACCAACGATTGTTTTGCCTTTGGAGCGAAGACTTTTTAACCCATCCTCTAAAGGAGCTTTAAGATCGATTACGGGTTGAAACAAGGAGCGAAAATATTGCTGATGAGGTTTTAGGCATCGAGTATGGAAGTTAAAAATACCCCAAAGATCTAAATTAGCTAAACCTATTTCTAAAACTTCTGAACCAACCATGGAGCTCTTTGAATTTGCTAGTTTTTCCAAGTAAGGAATTAATTCGGGAATTACCTTAAATATCATTTTTGTCAGATTTCCACGATCAATTGCAGGAGGTAAGCGCTTGGAAATGGGTGCATCGTTATGTCCAAAAATAGTCTGACCAATCCAAGCAGGACATTCTACTTTGGCTCCACTCTTTTCTGCACAGATTTTCAAGGAAGCATATTGAAAAAGCTGATTGCCAAAACGACCAAATTGTCCAATAGACGACATGGTTAATACTGGCTGAACATCACCTGCATCTTCGTTAACTAAGCAGGATTTAGTGTCTTCAGCTTCTTGTTTAAAACCGTCCAAAATTCTAAATATTCTCTCTATATCACTCTGGAAATTGTAATTGGTATTTGCTATTGTTTCTGATGAATGATCATGATTAGACATAAAATTATTCCTTTTAATAATTATCTGATGGTTTTGTTGAATAAGTGTTTATTCTAAAATAGGGAATAGGGTAGAAGTGTTTTTCGAAGCTTAAGTATATTGATAGCAGTTATCAATTCGGTGAGGTAGAAAGTCCTGGGTTTTAGGGAGCAGGCAGTAGGCAGGAGGCAGTAGCGATGCATCGCTTTTGTCGTACTTCCTGCTCTGTTGAGAATAATAATAGACAAACATCAGACCTAAACTTGCTTTTTAAGGGATGAATAGCTCCCGATACTTGTGTAACCAATCGATAAAATGACAAAATATGGCTTAGGAACTGATTCCGCAGCATTCCTAGCGCTGATTGTTAATTGTTAACGGTAGCTAGCATCCAGACGAGTTTATTCCTAACGTTATTCCTATAATGGGGGACAATTCCTCCCAGGGTAGACTGCGGAAATAACGTCTTATTTAACCTAACTATTTTTTTGGGTCTCCCTGTAGAGCGGGAAACGTCTTGAGCAAATCACCCTGCTGATGGAAAGCACTTCTTTGCTGGCAATCACACAAAGTAATTACTATATTAGTATACTAATATACCTCATATGTTGCACTAGCCCCCCAAACCCGTGCATAGTAGGGTTATATAGGAGCTATATAAACGTAGACGCTTTCTTCGACTTGCCGTAGGCTAGTCCAACTTCTCTGTGCAAGTTAAGTGTGTAACAGCTTATTTAAGCTCCATGAATTATAACTTTAAAATAAGGATATTGACAAGTGCAATTTTGGTTATATTAACTAACTTGTCGTTAATGTCATTAGCCAAATCTTCAAGGGATTTTAGCTAAGCTTCTTATTGATTAGGGCAGTACTTCCGACTATCATGATAAATTACGAGACTTTTACCATGACCCATTGTTGGGTAATATTCTCTCCCAGCCACTAAATAGTCACTCAGTAATTACACTAACTTCATCCATTATGACAACTATTTATCTGAGCTTTACACAGATGATAGACAAGCTTGTTAAGATAATGGACAACGAGTGAATTTTTGGTAAATCTAGTGTTGGGAAAGTTTTTCTGTCCCTAGAGGGTGTATGCAAGCTGACTATAGTTACCCTTCACTCTTGGATGTCATGGTGCAATGCAAATGAGAATCGACCCCTCATTTTTTTTCAAATAACTTAAAACCGTTTAATTTTTGAATCTCAGCTCCCATTCATTTCTGAGATATCCAATTCAGGGAAGCAGCTACTACCTAAGTTGATTAGGTAATCTTTACTAGTCCCATGACCTATTGTACAGTTTGAGTTTGGGTATGGCTGTTATTTGTTTAGAAAATCGATTTTTAGTTAAAAAAATAATTTCACTTCAAGAAAACTTTCCGGAATATACCTTAGCTAGGATGTAGCTAACTATTAAGCCAAGCAAATCAATCATTAGTATTGATTTTTTTCATCAATTGATTTACAGCGGATTAGAGAAAAATGAACTCCACCTACATCAATAGCTACAGGCATGATAAAAAACTAAACCCCCTTTCCTTATTGGCTCAATTATCCAGTCGCCATGCCAATGGATGTTTACAAGTATCTAGTGGTTCAGTTTCTTGGTCAATCTATCTAGAAAATGGTAAATTAATCTATGCCTCAAACTCGATCAACCCCTTTGATCGCCTAGACCATTACTTATCTCGTCTAAGTCGTAGAATTCCTACCCTTGTTAGTGCGGTTCGGGTTCAGGTTCGTCTGATCTTTGAAGCCAACTTAAACAGTGATTCAAGTTATCCTTCAGATTACCAAGCAATTTGTTGGTTGGTCAATCAAAATTATCTGAATTCCGTTCAGGCAGCAAGTCTGATCGAAGAATTGGCTGAAGACGTAATCGGTTCTCTGCTGTCAGAAAAAGAAGGAACCTACCAATTACTGGACACTAATCCATCTGAGGATTTGCCTAAATTTTGTAGGCTTGACCTTCGCACAATTGTTGAACACTGTTACGAACAGTTACAACATCAGCCCTCTTCTCAATCAAAGCCAGTGAATAATCCCTATAGCTCTCATTCTGTAGTCCCAATCGGAAATTCTACACCATTGAACTCAATTCACGAATCCTCTCTAAATAACTCGGCTCC
This sequence comes from Moorena sp. SIOASIH, assembly GCF_010671925.1. Lineage (GTDB taxonomy): Bacteria > Cyanobacteriota > Cyanobacteriia > Cyanobacteriales > Coleofasciculaceae > Moorena. The sequence goes on from NZ_JAAHIH010000011.1 coordinate 26,860, forward strand.
ATTAGAGCAGAGATTTCAGCATCATACCTCGGTTAATCAACAACCAACGTCTACCAGTAAAACTTACAAGATTGCTTGCATTGATGATAGTACAAGTGTTTTAAATGCCATTAACTCCTTCTTGGAAGATAAAAGTTTCTCTGTTGTCATGATTAATGACCCAGTTAGGGCATTAATGCAAGTTATCCGCATTAAGCCTGACCTAATTTTGCTCGATGTTGCCATGCCAAACTTAGATGGTTATGAGCTATGTTCTCTGTTACGAAAGCATTCACTTTTTAAACATACCCCCATTATTATGGTAACTGGCAATACTGGTTTTCTAGACCGAGCTAAGGCTAAACTTGTTGGAGCATCTGGTTACTTGACTAAACCGTTTAACCAATCCGATCTCCTCAAGATAGTGTTTAAACATCTCAACTAATCATTGGGTAACTATCTACTTTATATCTATGAAAGATAAAAAGCTGAATTCGGTGTTGATTTATTCAGACATTTAGGCTGGTTTTATAAAAAAATATCCCTCTGTTATAGGTTACTATTATAGTTTATAGGTTAGTCTATTGGTTAGAGTTTACCTAACCAATATCTTGGCAAACTCAGCAATTATATATCAACTCACCAATGATCGGTCTCCTAACATAGGTTTACTTGTGAATTAATGAATACGTCAGCACTAGCCCATACCCCCCAGACCTGGTCTCAGTTAGCTAGTATAACCAAACCATCTGAAGAACACAATAATATCGGGGATGCTTATCTTAAATTTTTGTTAAATGAACAAACCCCTGCGGTTATATCTATGCATCAAGCCCAGGAAGTTCTAGTCTTGCCCCAAGAGCGTCTGACCCCCATGCCAAATATGCCCCTGTACGTACAGGGGTTGATGAATCGGCGTTCTCGTGTTTTGTGGGTAATTGATCTAGCTCAAATGCTAGGTTTACCGACCGTAGAAACTAATGTTCAACAGTACAACATAGTGACGCTCCGTAATCAGTCAGCGTCTTTAGGGGTTGCAGTCCAAAGCATTGAAGGGGTGTTGCGACTCACACCCGATTGTATTCAATCTCCACTGGGACAAGTGTCATCGGGTTTGGTTCCCTACTTACGGGGATGCGCTTTGCAAGAGCAAGAAATTTTGTTAGTACTAGATGGTTTGGCAATTATGGCTTCATCTCTTTTACACAACACCTAATTTAACGGGAATTGACTTAAGCTCAATGCCAGCTGGGAATTGTTGATTGTTAATTTAAAACTACCCTCAAACGATACTTTTTTTTAAGATAATAGATATATCAATGCTTTTATAAAAACTAAGTTAGTAGCCAGGTAATGGTGCTTTTTTATGGTGAAACAATTTGATAAATCAATATATAATAATGAAATTAATAAGGATTTAACTAGTCAAGGGGTAACCAAAGACAGGTATCGTCACCATGCCGAATTGGACTCAGTTATAAATGTGACTAGCACAGAACCAACCCAAAACTCCGATCAGGATGGGGTTGAGCTTATAGGCTCCACTGAACCACCTAGCAGTTCCAAAAGCTCTGGGGGTCTTAAACTCAGCTTAAAAACTAAAGTAACATCATTATTCATCACCCTAGGCACTATTCCTGTGCTGCTGATTGGCTCTATTGCCTATCACTTAGCCAACCAATCGATTACCCAAGAAATTTCCCAAAACAACATTGCTAGGGTAGTTAGCCTAGAAGACAACCTCAAGGGCTTCATACAAGACCGCTATGCCGATATTCGATTTCTAGCTACGCTCCCAGTTTTTACTAATTCCAGGAAACAGCAGACCACCTCCCTTTCGGAAAGGCAAGCCCTATTATTAAACCGCTACCTAGACATTTACCAGGTCTACGACAGTATAGCTGTTTTCGACTTAACCGGCAAAGTCATTGCCAAATCTAATCAGACTCCTGTAGATAATCCCAGCTCCCGGTCTTATTTTGAGCAGGTGATCAAGACCAAACAACCGGCGATTAGTCAACCGATACACTCGGATGCGTCTGGTCAGTTATCCCTTTACTTAGCTGCACCGGTACTTGACCAAAATACAAAAAAGCTGGTCGCAGTTATCCAATCCCGGATGCCCATCCAATACCTTCAAGATTCGATCAACCTGATGGGCAGCGATCGCGAAGAACTTTACTTAATCAATACCACCAACGGTAAAATTTTTCTCTCCAACCAAAGCAATATCGTTAATCAGCCCCTAACCAAGGTATTCCCGGACGCCAAGGAACTGCAAACTGCTGACAAACCTGATAGTCTCGTCACGTCTGATCGGGTCAAAAAGCATCAGGATCTGCTAGCCTATACCCCCTTTCGTAAAATCAACAACTTACCCAACCTTCCCTGGGTAGCAGTCATGGCCACCCCAGATGCGATCGCATTTCTGCCCCAGCGGCAATTACTCCTCACCCTGACCCTGGGAACCTTCCTGACCACCTTATTAGTTGCGGCAGTAGCTGTCTATCTAGCTAACCGGTTGACCAGTCCCCTGCTAGCAGCTAGCAACGCAGTGAAAGCCCTTGGGGAAGGGCAACTGGATACCCGTTTGGAGCTGGCGGGAACCGATGAGCTGGCGGTACTTGGGTCAAATATCAACCGCATGGCATCTCAGCTACAGACCCTAGTTGCTAACCAACAAGCTTCCCTAGACAAGGCTCGGTTATTTGCTGATCTTGTCACCCATGCTGCCAAACCTGATCAGAAAGCCCATGCCTTTGATTTAGTGGTGAATGCTGCTAAGGAAAAGTTAGCCGCCGACCGGGTGGTGATCTATTGCTTTGACCCAGGCTATCGGGGAACCATTGTGGCTGAAGCGGTAGACTCCCGTTGGCCAAAAGCAATCGCCAACGAAATCACCGATGCTTGTATTCCCAGAAAATTGCTGGAAGCCTATCGCAAGGGAAGGGTTGTGCCCACCAGTGATGTCCAAGCAGAGAAATATTCCTCGGGCCATATCCAGTTGTTGAACCGACTGCAAGTCAAGGCAAACCTGGTCGTCCCGATTGTGGGGGTGGATAATCTAATTGGCTTATTGGTAGCCCATCAGTGTTCTAGGACTCGGGTATGGCGCACCGATGAGATTGACTTTATACAGGAATTAGCCACCCACTTAGGACTAGCCTTAAGCAGTGCCAGTCTCGCCACAGTGAAGACCGCCGAAGCCGACCGAGCTGGGCAAGTCATTGAGATTACCTCCCGTATCCGGAAATCCTTCACAGTCGAGGAAATCTACCAGTCAGCCATCAGTGGCATCCGAGAAGCTCTGAAAACCGACCGAGTCCTAGTCTATCTGTTTGACGAAAATTGGCAAGGAACCATTGTCGCCGAATCCGTGGGTCATGGCTGGCCGAAATCCCTAGGAGCAGAAATTGCTGACCCCTGCTTTGCCCACCAATATGTGGAAAAGTATCAGCAGGGTAGAGTTAGTGCCTTGGATAACATTTACCAGGCAGACTTGAGTGAGTGTTACTTGGGTCAACTTGAACCGTTTAAAGTCAAAGCTAACCTAGTCGCCCCCATCTTAGGGGAGGACAAATTACTGGGACTGTTGGTCGCCCATCAGTGTTCCGGTACCCGGCATTGGCAAGAATCAGACATCAACTTTTTCAGGCAGATGGCGATTCAATTGGGCTTTGCCCTTGAGCAAGCCAAGCTAGTGGACCAGCTCAAACAAGCCCGCATTGCTGCGGAAGTAGTTTCCCAGGAACAACAGCAACAACGGGAAGCCCTACAGTTGCAACTGTTAGAACTGGTTAATAAAGTGGAAGGAGCTGCCCAAGGTGACCTCACGGTAAGGGCTGAGATCCTCAGTGGAGAAATTGGCACTGTGGCTGATTTCTTCAATGCCGTCATCGAAAGTCTAAGAAGGATTGTTACCCAAGTCAAAACTGCTGCGACTGAGGTACACCAGTCCGTTGGGGAAAATGCCGGAGCTATTCATCAACTGTCTGAAGCCGCACTCCAACAAACCCAGGAAATCACCGACACCCTAGATTCTGTGGCTCAAATGACTGGTTCTATTCAAGAGGTAGCCTTTAATGCCCGCCAAGCCGCTGCTGTCGCCCATACCGCTGCCAATACCGCCCAAAGCGGCACCCACGCTATTGAGCGCTCTGTTGCCAGTATCCTAATCTTGAGAGATACTATAGCAGAAACTGCCAAAAAAGTCAAGCGCCTCGGGGAATCCTCCCAGCAAATTTCCCAAGTGGTGGCATTTATTAACCAAATTGCCCTGCAAACCAACCTATTGTCGATCAACGCTGGCATAGAAGCCGCCCGGGCTGGGGAAGACGGGCAAGGATTTGCAGTGGTGGCCGAAGAAGTTGGAGAACTCGCTGCTCGCGCTGCGACGGCCACCAAAGAAATTGAACAAATTGTAGACAACATCCAACAAGGCACCTCCGAAGTGGTGGAAGCCATGGAACTGGGGACTACCCAAGTGGTCGAAGGCACCTATCTAGTTCAAGAAGCCAAAGACAGTTTTCGTCAAATCCTCAACGTCTCCACCCAAATCGACCAATTCATTCAATCCATATTCCAAGCTACCGTTTCCCAAGCGGAAACCTCAAGCGCTGTGACCAACGTAATGAAAGACATTGCCCAAATCTCAGAACGCACTTACCAGTCAACAGAACATATCTCCCACTCCCTCCAAGACACTGTCAGTATTGCTGAAGAATTACAAACATCGGTTGGCAAGTTTAAAGTTGATCAGAAAAATGACCACTAACCACTAACCACTAACCACTAACCACTAACCACTAACCACTACACATGTCACAGGACAAAGAACTGGAAATTCAGCTACAGTTTCTCGAAGAGGCAAAGGAATACTTAGATACCATTGAATCGGTGCTGCTGGGTTTAGCCAGCGCTCCCATTGATAGTCAGAAAATGGATGGGATTCTGCGAGCGGTTCATTCTGTCAAAGGGGGAGCTGGGATGATGGGATATGGCACCTTGAGTCACCTAGCTCACCGTTTAGAGGATTCATTTAAAGTTCTCAAGGCTAAGAAAAATGCGATCGCAATCGAAAACCAACTCGAAAGTCTACTCCTACAGGGGGTAGACTGTCTGCGCCAGGTACTCGAGATCAACCGCCAGGGCAATCGGGTAGACTCCCAGTGGCTAGAAACCATAGCTAACCCAGTATTTGATCAACTGCACGAGATTCTAGGGGACCCGGTCGCAGATGATGCTACCACTATGCTAGGAGCAGAGGATGGCACTAATGTGACTGCCATGCTGTTTGAAACAGAAGTGGAAGGGTGTCTAGCTCGCCTAGAAGGGGTGTTAGCAGACCCCGAAAAGCCCTGCTTGCTAGAAGAAGTGTCCATCATGGCTCAAGAATTAGGCGGGTTAGGAGAAATGCTGCAGCTTGAGGCTTTTAGCCAGTTGTGCGAAGACATCAATCACCAGCTAGAAGCTGCCCCAGACCAAGTGGAAGCGATCGCCCAACAAGCTCTAATGCTGTGGCGGCAATCCCAGGCGTTGGTACTGGTGGGTCAACTGACTCATTTACCCCGCCGCCTCGAAGCTAGGGAATTTCAGGAGAATGAAGGAGGAGTTACAGACCCAGGGGTAGCAGAGGAAGCTATATTAGTTGGGGAATTGGAAACCGATCAGCCAGAACTACTCGGACAAGGGGATGAGGCATACCAGCCAGACCAGCCAGACCAGCCAGACCAGCCAGACCAGCCAGACCAGCCAGACCAGCCAGACCAGCCAGACCAGCCAGACCAGCCAGACCAGCCAGACCAGCCAGACCAAGGGGAAGTAAAGGTATTTCAATGGGTGGATAGGAATCCCAAGATTTCTTCCCCCTCTCCCTTGTCTTCTCCCCCTCCCTTGTCTTCCCCCCCTTCCCCTGAACCCATCTTCGTGAGGGAGAACAATCAGGAAGACTCCTCAAAAGACCCACACCAGGAAAATACTGTGCGCATTCCTGTGCGACAGTTGGATCGACTCAATGACTTGTTTGGAGAACTGACTATCGAGCGCAATGGTCTTTCCCTGCAACTGGGACGACTTCGCACCCTAGTAGACAACCTTAGCCGCCGGGTCAAGATTCTCGAAGCCTCCAATCACAAGCTGCGCACATCTTATGACCAGATTGCCACCCCAAGAGGAATGGCAGGAAGACAGGGGGATGGGGAAACCAGCAAATCCGAGGGACTTTTCCTGCCATCTTTCGTATCTTCTCCCGCCGCTTCTGACGCTTCCTCTGCTTCCCCTGCTTCCCCTGCTTCCCTAGCTATTACTGTTCAAGGGTTTGATGCCTTAGAGATGGATTCCTACAGCGACTTACACCTGCTATCAAGGGAGGTAATGGAAACCATTGTTCAAATCGAAGAAGTCACCAGCGACTTGGAATTGACCCTAGACGATACTGATAGCATTGCCCATGAATTAAACAAAACCGCCAAGCAGCTGCAAACCAATCTGACTCAGGTTCGGATGCGTCCCTTATCTGATTTAGTGGGACGATTTTCCCGAGCTTTGCGGGACTTGTGTGTGGAGCATGGCAAACAAGTAGAACTCAAGGTAGTGGGGAAAGGTACTCTGATTGACCGCACCATCCTGGAAACCCTGAGTGACCCCCTAATGCATTTATTGCGCAATGCCTTCGACCATGGCATTGAAGACCCTAGCACCCGTCAGGCTATGGGGAAACCGCCAAAGGGAACTATTGAAATCAAAGCCATCCACAGGGGGAACCAGACCCAGCTTACCCTCCGTGATGATGGCAAAGGCATTAATTTAAGTAAAATCCGAGCCAGAGCAGAGGAAATGGGATTAGACCAGGAGCTGCTCGCCAGCGCCAGTGACCAGGAATTGCTGTCTCTGATTTTTGAACCCGGATTTAGTACGGCTGATCAAGTCACCGACCTATCTGGTCGTGGTGTGGGGATGGATGTAGTGCGCAACAACCTCAAGCAAATCCGGGGGAATATCCGAGTCGATACCCAACCCGGTTGGGGAACCACCTTTACCCTCACCGTCCCCTTTACCCTATCGGTAGCACGCATCCTGCTAGTGGAAAGTAACGGCATGCTCTTGGCATTTCCCATCGATGTGATTCAAGAGATGCTGATGCTCAAATCCCAGCAAATCTTAACCACCCTAGGCAACGAAGTCATCAACTGGCAAGGAAAAATGGTGTCCCTGATTCGCCTGAAAAAGTGGCTGAAATTTTACTGTCGCCGTCGGGTCACCACCCTAGAAGAAACCCCGAGCATCAACGAACCTACTATTCTAATTATCAATCAAGCCGAGCAATTAATCGGCCTGTGTGTAGACCGCTCCTGGGGAGAGCGAGAAGTCACCGTGCGTCAAGTAGAAGGAACCCTAGGGTTACCTGATGGATTTAGTGGCTGTACCATTCTCGGTAACGGTCGAGTGGTTCCTCTGGTAGACGCCAACGCCATGGTACGCTGGATAATCAGTTGTCAGCGCACCACTAACCTAGAGAGTTTATCCCCACAACATTGCCCCACCTCAAAGGGATTTGTGGAGCAACAACCTCCCTCAATCGGTATACAACCAAGTACCAAAGACACCATCTTAATCATTGATGACTCGATTAACGTGCGCCGGATGTTGGCATTGGGGTTAGAAAAAGCTGGGTATATTGTAGAACACGCCAAAGATGGTCAGGATGGGATAGAAAAACTGCTTCGGGGATTAGAGGTGAAAGCCATTATTTGTGACATCGAAATGCCCCGGCTGGATGGCTACGGCTTTTTAACTCGGGTCAAAGGAGAGCCGAGCTTAAAGACCTTACCCATTATTATGCTCACCTCCCGGAGTGGCTCTAAGCATCGTCAACTAGCCATGACTTTAGGCGCATCTGCCTATTTTTCTAAGCCTTACAATGAGCGGGAGTTATTGAAAACTTTAAATGAAATTATGGTAGAAGACGTATTGATTTAATATTGCTGGTAAGATCATGTCCGGTTGACTACTTATCATTTTTAGTTGTTCGTCAATTAACAATTAACGATTAATAATTAACGATTAATAATTAACGATTTACCTAAAGACGAAGTGATTAACCGGACTCGACTCCATCGCTTATTTCGTCAAAGTTTCAGCGTTAACGAGGGTGCTATTGAGATCAGACTTAAAAAATAACTCTTCTTAGCTCAACTCCGCCAAACTCGACGATATTGCTTGAGCTTCTCCGAACCAGGGAAGTCTGCACATAGTAGTAGTAATTGAAATGGTCAAAGGTATGACCTGATTCACTACTGGTTGAACTTCCCTCGAAGGTATAAGCAGTTTCGCTTCTGGTATCCGAATTAAAAACTAATCCAGAGACAGTATTAACAGCACCATCACGCTTTCTAATCCGTCGTAGTGCTGCTGTGACACGAGCATTCGTACTTCTTCCCGTCGAATCACGGTAGGAAACACTAATGTTGTTGGCACTTTTAACATTAACAGACACTGGACAAATGACAGTAATTGAACCGGTTTTTTCTGGTTTGAACTTAATCCGTCCCGCCGTGATCAGATAAAGGTCTTGTTGTATAGCAGAATCAATGGGAACACATCCTGCTCCATCCATCACCCAATCAGGAACCTGAGCCAGGGCTTTACTCGCACCAAATGTTGTAGTCTGGGCCAATAACGCTCCGATTAATAGTGCTTTTTTCATGTTTATTTCCTCATCACAACTTGCTCAAGTCAATCTGGGATGCACCTATATAGTTATCACCCAAGTCTTTCCTTTTTACGCAAGAGGATGAATGTCACCTAGAGCAGGGGTGGAGGAATCAGAAAACTCACCCCCCATCCTCTCATCCCTGATTAGATATACAGATATATACAGAGTATGCGTTCGCGTAGCGTAGCCCTTCGGGCTAATCGCGAAGCGTGACCAAAGGTCAATCGCATTCGCTAGTTTTGCGTTGTTTATTTTGCGTTGTTTATTTTGTGTTGTTTATTTTGCGTTATTTGTTTTGCGTTGTTTTTGAATGAGTACACACGGCTTTTGAGATATCCTGTATCGATCCCTTTCCCCAAAAAAAAATAAGAGAGCTGTCTTCAAGCTCTCTTGATCATCAGGGTGCATCTACAATAATCACAATATAGCAGATTTAATGAGGGGTGTCACCCCTCAGCTTAATTTTGCCAAATGGCTGTGCCTTCCACTTCCAGTTAGCGATTGGCACTACCTAGGACAGGTGATGAGAAAGTTTAATCAAATTTGGACAGATTTTCCCTTAGAGCGTTGGTCAACTAATACAAGGTGACATACTCCCACACTGAATCGAAGATTACAGTGTGGGCTTCTTACCAACTCCAGCCATCACTTCGGATACTCGGTAAGCTTTATTAACGACACGGGATGCCCCTCCGCACCGGAACAATACAATAAGTTGTATTTTTTAGCCACGTAAGTGGATGACAAACCAGCATTTTCGGCTTTGTTTATCAGGACATATATTATAGCAATTCTATACATACCCTGTGCAAAATTCATCCCACACCTAATGCTACGCATTAGGTGTGGGATGAATTTTGCCGGACAGCTAACAAAATGCTGAACATATGAATCAAACGAAAATCTATATCATCCCATGCCCTAATTTACCCATTTATCCCTATACCCATGATCAAATTAGATTCGGGAAGAGTTACTGAGGGTGGAATATTCTCGAATCAATAATTAGTACAGAACTTATACACCAAGACCCTTAAAACCCGGTTTCTCTTATCAGTCAAAGGCTGAAATCGGTGTAATTACCCTCAATAACCGGGTTTGCGCCGTAAGTCCTATAGGATTTGTCGAACGTTACGAATTCATAGGCTTTTTAAACAAAGTTTAAGTTAAGCAAATTTCTCTGAACAGAGTCTACCAAAAGTTCAGCCAAGTTGATACATTAATCATAGGCACACAAACCAATCGGAATTCAGGACTGTGCCTCCTGTCCTGAAGAACTTACAGCCCTAGAAACTTAGTCGTAGAGATTAACAAGACATGTAGGGTAAGGTTAGTAAACAGCTAGAGAAAATGTCGCAGAGTCTACCAAAAACTCTTATTATTTGTTAGACTTAAATTAGGGTAACACCGACAGGGATTATTATGTAACTTAAATTAAAGCCGAAAACCAAGGGTTTAATAGTTGCGCTCTCTATCCCGGTGTTATAACTTTTTTGACATTTTTATGGCGCTCGCGGGATATTCCGTCAGAGCTTTGGGAGATACCCCCTGGATGCGATTGCATCTTGCATTGGCGGGCTAGGATCTGCCTTGGTAGATTCTGGTAGCTAAAAAGTATCGGTAGGCGTTAAATCAGCATGAATGGGAGTAATTGAGTTTAATTACCACCTACCCTAGACCACTAAAACCATGTCTAGCGCTAATTGGTAGCGGTGCGACCCGTGGCGAATTTAATTCACCTAGGTCAAGCGCACCGGGGTGTTTTAACTCGCTAGTGGTCATGATCTGAAGCATCTTTGTTCAGCGTCTTTGGCTAACCAAACTGTTAAAACATCAAAAGCCAAACCACTCAGGAAAGTAAGTAATGGAGGAATATAATTTTTTATTGAGCTTCGGCTGTAAGAATCTGTAAACCCTAGCTAGATATTTTGTTGAATAAGTATAACCATGAACCAGGTACCGTTACCTGGTTCATGTTAGTTTTAGCCACTATCAAAAGAAGCTCTACGCTATACCGCCTCAACTAGCTCACTGATTGAACCACAGCAAAAACAAATCTCCCCCCAGCCACAACCGATAGAACGCAACAGATAGAACTATTCAAGCAAGAGCTGTCTGCCTGTGAAATTGCGATCGCTATTCCTGCATCCCGGCATACAACAAACGTGCAAATAGCCGTACCCCATCATCCTGCTTCAGCTCTTCATAGGAGGGGGGCTGCCGCAAGCCCACCACCCGCAGATCTGCCAGCAATTCGGGATGAAACTGACAGGTAAACGATCGCCGAACGGTTTTACTTTCAAAATCTCTGTAATTGATGCAAGTCCCAGAACACTCTGTCAAAACCTGATCATCATCATCCGCCGTCGAGCACAAAATTTCAACAGCATCAGGGAGCTGGATCAGCCAAGACAAAGCACTATTCGCTATAATGTGACGGCTGGGAATGAGAGCATCATGAATTAACCGATACGCCCAGTTTGCAAATAAGATTGCCTCTTCGTTGACCTCGTCCGAATGAAACATGGCAATGTTGAGTTCATGCTCATAGGCAATCGACGTATCAATCACCCCTTCGTGCTCATCAGCGGTAATCTCATGGGCAACAATCACTGCCTCAGGAACACCGGAGGTCTCATGGTCAGGGGATTCATACTGGCGCAGCTGGCGATCACCAATCTCTTTTGCTTCGTTGTGAGCCACCGCAAACTCCTGATGCTCCCAATTGTCTGCCACCACACGGCCATCCCGCTTCTTGACGACCAGGGACTGCCCTACTGCCTGGATTTCTTGACAGACACGTTGTAAAGCCCTTAAAGCCTTGCCATTGCCATCCCCCTCCAAAACATCTAGAGCCAACACTTCCCTGACTGCCCGACGAATCAGGCTGATGTGAGCCTGAGCCGCAAGCTGGTGCCCTAAACAAATAAATATGGCAGGTGCGCTTGCAGGAGTCCGAGAGAGGAGAATCTGCTCAGATAGACGGAGAAGATCCTGATGGGAGCAACTTGCCCCTGCAAAGGTAGATGGATTCCGGACAGATGGATCCCCCCCCTCTACCACAATTGCCAATCCTGAGCTGATGACGGGGATCAGTCGCTCTAAATCTAACGGACCTGAAGCCCAATAGGGAAAGAGAATTGAATCACAGTCAGCAAGTTTTTGCGCCAAATAAGCCACATTAACCGAGGCACGGACCTCCTCACCTAGGGGGTTACAGCCCACATGTTTCCAGGGTTCAATAATTGCGATCGCATGTCGAAACAACTGAGGATTTGCTATCAAAGCCGCAAAAGCTTCTGGAGAGTCGATCACTTTTTCGAATGGCTGCCCCTTGCCCCATTCACAGCTGGGATTGTCGGACAGTAAAGAGCCAGTCGATAGAGGATTAGAGGAATGGCGATCGGCCAAAAACCGTCCCAAAAGAATGTGAACGGACTCAAACTGAGAGCCACTATAGCTCAGATAACCTGGCTTGAGTCGCCAGTTACTGGGTGGTGACTGAGTAATCATCAGAATAATTTCACATTGTCTTCAGTATTTTTGTCTTCTCGACCCCGACAAGAATCGGTTCCTAAGAAACCAAGTCTTAGGCCATTGAAGATAGCGGTGCGACACCGACTACCAGGTAAAAACAAATTACAACACTCCCCAGAGGTTATGTTGGGGTAAATGGTGTGCGATTTGCTGGCTTTAAATCAGTATCGATAAGCATTGAAGGAAAATATCACATTTAGGAACAAGTAGCAAGGTTTTGCGCCTTAACAACTGAATAACCGTGACGGTGGTTGGTTGTGTGTTTGGCCTTCCCCCCAGGGCAAACACATCTAAATTAATTAGATTGACAAATCTCCGCCCAGCCGCAACCGATAGAACGCAACAGATAGAACTATTCAAGCAACAGCTCCACCAGCTCAAAAACCGTTCCGCCAAAAACAGGGATGGGGAGAGACTTTATCCCATCACAGGCTGGTGGTAGTCTGCCTGGATTACAGAAAAGGTTCAAGTTGGGATTGGGCAACCACTGGGATTGGGCAACTACAACAACAGCAATTGCAACACCTACTGAATTAAACTCCTTGAGACTATAACTATGTTATCGGTCTGGGAAAGGATGATGCTCCACAAGAGTTGCTACATCTCATTGACAGAGTTTATAGTTAGATAAATCTAACCAAAAAGCTACTCTGGCAAATAGTTAAAACTTGAACATTCCAGATCATGATTGGTAAAAATTGTAATCAACTTAGTTTTACCATAACCAATTTTTTTTATCGATATTGTAATCACTTACAGCTTGAAGCCAGGGATTTATGTTTATGTAATTATCATTTTCATACTTATATTCAAGACGAGTTGTTTATAGAAATATATAATCCAGAATGTAAACTTGCTTTATTAAAGCTAATTCAATGTTGTGCATTATCAAAAAAGTAGCCAGCTTTGGTAAAACTTATGATTGATCATCTGCCGTTATCCATTAAAATAGGTATTTAGGAATCTTGGCTGGAGCAATAATTTAATTTTTATCTAGTTGAATTGTAAGCATTCAGCCGTCAGAGGTCAGCCGTCAGCTTTGTGACATAGGCTTATAACCTGTGACTTTCGTGACTATTAAACGAATGCTTACCTGTTGTCTTGATGCAGTCGCTCATGGGGGAAACCACGGCAGTCGCTCATGGGGGGAACCCCCAAGACCGCGCTGCCTCCCCAAGACCGCGCTGCATCGCTTATTCAAAAGCTGTTCGGTGTAGCGTGCCCTATGCCCATAAGCTGATACGCGACACGCTGATAGCTGAATGCTTACGTTGAATTATTCACTTCGTTATAATTTAAAGTTAAATTTAAACAATAAATAAAATTACCTAAAATGTAATTACTATTATATTGAATATAGACTGTACTGTGTATAAAACAAATTTTAAAAACTAAGAGCTTCGTGTCTTTGATTTCCTTCCTAGCACCCCTTGAAACAACTCTGCTTTTTTAAGGGGGATGGAAGGGGGTTAATCAGGCAGAGGGAGTAAGCATTCAGCGGTCAGCGCTCAGCGGTCAGCTTATTTTATTCAAAAGGTGCGACCCGTGGCGAATTTAATTCTTAATGGTAAGAGCGCACCTAAGCATCTCAAGTAGCGTGGCCACAGGCCTTTAGCTGATACGCGACACGCTGATACGCGACACGCTGATAGCTTACCAGAGGGATTTAGGGGAATCAGAATTTTTTGACCAACAATCTCTTAGCAACCGCCCCAATACTTCTGTAACTGCTACAGGACATGGTTGATTGCTCTTATTCACAAGGATCCTTCTTTATACTATGTTGTATTCACCAAAAGCTATAGTAAAAGAACTGGCTTCAACGCCTACTACACTATGCTAGAATCTGGGAAAGTCCTCCAAAATCGCTATTACCTCCAGCAGCAGCTGAATGACAATCCAGTGCGCCAGACTTGGCTAGCACAGGATTCGAAGTCTGACACGCAAGTCGTAGTCAAGCTTTTGGCTTTAGGTGGTCCCGTACAATGGGACGATTTGAAACTATTTGAGCGGGAAGCGCAAGTTCTCAAACAACTGGATCATCCTCGGATTCCCAAGTATCGGGATTATTTTTCCCTCGATGAGAGTATCCTATGGTTTGGACTGGTTCAGGAGTATATCCCCGGTCTATCCCTGAAACAGCAACAGTCTCAAGGGTTTAGATTCTCTCAGCAGCAGGTAAATACTATCGCAGCTGATATTTTAGAAATTCTTCAGTACTTACATCAGCTCAACCCCCCAGTCTTACACCGAGATATCAAGCCAAGCAATCTAATTTGGGGTGAGGACGAGCAGGTATATTTAATCGATTTTGGAGCAGTGCAGGCTCAACCAACTACTGCGGGTGCCACATTTACAGTGGTGGGAACCTATGGTTATACTCCCATGGAACAGTTTGGGGGTCAAGCTGTGCCTGCTTCTGATTTGTATGCCTTAGGGGTGACCTTGATTGAACTGCTGACTGGAGTGGCACCTGCTGAGTTACCTCAGGAAAATTTGCGGATTCAATTTCGTCAACTACTCGGTTCTACTGTTGAGCCTGGCTTGGTGACCTGGCTAGAGAAAATTACAGAACCAGCTGTGGAGCGTCGCTTCAGTGATGCTATACAAGCTACTGAAGCCCTATACACTAACCCAGTGGTTCCATCAAACAACACCTCCCCAACTGGTCTGCCAGATACTGTTGTCCGTATTCATAAATCAGCAGAACAACTAATCATTGATATCCCCTCCCACTGGGAAATGATAGTGATGAAACCCTTCAAACATGCCCTAAAACAAGCTAGAGGGGTGCTAAAGGGGGTATTTTCTTACTCACTACAGCGATTCAAGACCTTAGAAAAGTCTAGGCAACACCGGATATTAGTTGGTGTTGGGTTGGGAGTAGTTGTAGCAATTTTACTGGATTTATTTAAGCACCTTATTCTTCAAATATTAGTAATATTATTAGCAATTCCAGTATCATTACTGCCTTTAGCAATACCAATTTTTTTAGTGATGTGGATAACATCATTAAACTCAGAAAAAGACTTTTCTGAGGCAGTTCGTATTTGTTTTGATAACAAAAAATTTGAAATTATTAAGGCATCCTTGAGCCGCAAAAAATGGGATCGAGGAGAAAACTCACAAATTAAAGAAGTTTATATTACTGCCTATCGGGATGCACAAGGCAGATACCATCGGGGGATTGCGATCACTACTCAGGTAGAACGACCATCACCCTTTGGTCAAAAATCCCAAACCTACATCTTTGGCGAACAATTACCAGAAGCTGAATTGAATTGGTTAGTTGAAGAAATCCGAGCTTGGTTGGATGTCAAATCTAGTGA
Organism: Moorena sp. SIOASIH; assembly: GCF_010671925.1. Classification (GTDB taxonomy): domain Bacteria; phylum Cyanobacteriota; class Cyanobacteriia; order Cyanobacteriales; family Coleofasciculaceae; genus Moorena. The sequence continues at coordinate 42,418 of NZ_JAAHIH010000011.1, forward strand.
TTCATCACCAAGTCCAGAAGGTTGAAGGTTTAAAGTTGAAGGTTGAAGGTTTAAGGTTTAAGGTTGAAGGCAAAATAAAAAACCAATCAATACCGAAATTCAGCAACTAAGGCTAGATAGAGACGATGATTTTGCCAGCCTCATATTTGGTGCTCAACTTAACCAGATTTTTACTTACCATATTTTTGCTTACTTGTCAATCTAATTTTAGATGCGTTTGCCCTGGTCCCTACCCCAGATGCGCCCCATTTTTTGGAGTTGCCCTCATAACACTCATAACAGTTAGTCTTCTTAAGTGTTCTGGATTACCACCACCTGAATTTATAACTTCCAAAGTTCCCTCTAGAAACTTAATCCGACAAGCTTGACGCATTATCTTGCCACTTGAAGTTTTAGGAATGCTACCTGGTTGGATCAATGCTATTGCATAAACCTGTAGTTCGTGTTGCTCCATCAACGCCTGACGAATATCTCCATTTACTTCATCGAAATCCAGTTTTCGCAGCCAACTTCGCTCCACCTCCTGAACAACGACTAATTTCTCTTCGCCATCTACCTCAACCCCAAATGCTGCCTCAGAATTTTTACGCAGTGCTGGGTGGCTCTGTTCAACCGTAAATTCAATATCCTGAGGATAATGATTTTGACCTCGAATGATGATTACATCCTTCAAGCGCCCAGTGACAAATAGCTGACCATTCTTGATGAACCCCAAGTCACCAGTACGTAGAAATGGACCTTCACCAGTATCTGCTAGATATGCCTCAAATGTATGCTTTGTTTCTTCTGGTCTATTCCAATAACCTTGAGCAACACTTAAATCTGATACCCAAATTTCGCCAACTTCATCTGACGCACACCTAGTTAAAGTATTGAGATTGACGATAATTACTTTTATTCCACAAATCGGGAAACCACAACTAACCACATATCGACTTCCCTTTTGATTTCCATCGCACTCAACAATCTGATTTTTCTCTAGTGCTGATGCAGCAATTGAGGCAATTTCAGGCACATCATTATGAGACTTGGTAGCAACTAACAAAGTTGCTTCTGCAAGACCATAAGCTGGAAAAAAAGCTGTGGCACGGAACCCACAAGGTTCAAATGTTTTAATAAATTTTTCTATAGTGTCTTTACGAATTGGCTCTGCTCCATTACTAGCTGTTTTCCAACTCCTAAGATCTAAATTAGTTAATTGTTCTGATCTAACTTGACGAACACAGTAGTCATAGCCAAAGTTTGGACTTTGGCTATGGGTTACCTTATACTTAGAAATAACCTCTAGCCAGCAGGTCGGTCTTCTAACAAATGTCAATGGTGACATTAGGTAACAAGTAATACCAGAATAAATAGGCTGTATAAGTCCATCAATCAAACCATAATCATGGAAGTAAGGCATCCAAGTGGCAGCAATACTATCTGAAGTGTAGTTCCATGCTTGCTTGATATAGGCAGAATGGTGCATTACATTGTTATGGGTCACTATTACTCCTTTCGGTGTAGATGTAGACCCAGAAGTATATTGTAAATAAGCTATGGCATCTAGATTAATTTTTAATTCTTGCCATTGGTTTGCTAGTTGCTCTGATATCTCCTCAGTAAACAACCATAACAACATGTTATTATACCCAAAGTCTTTTTGCCATTCACTTGGGAACTGAGAAGAAATTTGAGATGTAGTCAGCACTAGAGAAACTTGGGCATCCTTAACACAAGCTTGAAGTCGAGGCAGAGTTCGCTTCAATCGAATTGCATCAGGTGGAGGAGCCGGAATAGCAATGACTCCTGCATATAAACATCCAAAGAAAGCACAAATGAAATCTAGAGGCTGTGAATAGAGCAGCAATGCTCGTTCCCCCCTGGTTACCCCCATCTCCTGAAGCTGAGCTGCGATTGCTCGTGACCGCTTTTCCAATTCTCCATAAGTCAAGCTGGCTGTCTCTGTTTTTCCATTAGAAATAAAGGTATAGGCTTTTTGCTTCGGTTCATTTGTTCCTCTATAACATAGCAGGTCTATCAAAGAGGTAAATTTTTTCTTAGTATTCATAAAATTTGTCCTTCATTAATCATCCATCAATTTCTGAATTTTCGGCGTTACTGGAGTTTAGACTAAAGGGATAGGAGCAAACTATAAACAAAAGCCAAAAACCGCCTCAGCGCTCAAAGAGCTGAAAATTTCAGCATAGCTCCTAAGTGATTTTAGAATTTTTTGGAAAATGACAAAGTTTTTCTTACCAGACGACTAATCCTTTGTCTTCAGGTATTATTTAATCTTTCAATATGATTAGTTTTACCAGTTTTTTTTGCTACTTGTTTGTGACGCTGTCTTGATGCAAAGCGCGAGTGGGGGAACCCCCACAGGTCGGCACTGCCTCCCCAAGACCGTAATGGTGCTTTTGACCCGTAATTAAATTCGCCACGGGTCGCACCTCTGCATTGCTTTTGTCGTATTACTGTTCTTGATGCAGTCGCTCATGGGGGAAACCACGGCAGTCGCTCATGGGGGGAACCCCCAAGACCGCGCTGCCTCCCCAAGACCGCGCTGCATCGCTTTTATAAGCTTCCCAAAAATCTGTATAACACACAGCACATTGTCGAACCACTGGAGGGAAAGACTGCTACAGTGTAAAGCTTTGAGTTTTGGAAAATGTGCAATTAATTTTGTGCACCTGCTTAAAGGCAATGTTGTATCACTACATGTTTATCACTACCAATTAATTACCTACTCTGGATATCTGTAACCCTTACATTGCAAGGCTTTGAGTTTCATTAAATGTGCAATTAATTTTTTGCACCTGCTTAGTTTAGCATAACAGGTACGGAAGAAGCAAATTTTTAATAAAATATATTCGGCTAGAGTAAATTTACTTTTTGGTATAATCTGGAGCAAATTGTCAACAGTTAGGTTTTATGGTAATAAAAGACTTACCTGTTTTTACCACAAAATTCTACAACCTTTACATAGCAAGCATTTGAGCCTGTTTCGTCACCCCGCAATAACATAGATACTGAACAGCTTAACAAAGCTTAACAAAATGTTACACTAAGAAAGTGACTTTCAGAATAGGTTCTGTTAGACTACTGATTGGTAATACTTTGTATCAGTAAAAAAAAGAATCAACAAAGTAGTTTGCAATCCCATAACAGTAGTGATATAGAAAGGATTGAACCCTGAATATGCTCACACAAAACCAGATTCAACACTTTGAAGAAAAGGGATGGTTAGGCCCCCTGGATATATTTACAAGTTCAGAAGTAGAATCTGTAAAAAAATGTATAGAAACTAATAGTTCACTTAAAGAAGTAGAGGGTCAGCCGATGATGATGCTCTACAACAATGTCCTGAACCTTAACACATCTCGTGACCTTCATCTGTTTCATCAACCGATAGCCGAGATGTTTAAAAACAACAAAATTGTTCGGGTACTAAACCAGCTGGGTGGGGACAATTTACTATTGTGGAACAGTAATGTTTTTTGCAAAATGCCAGGGGAAGGAGAGATCAAATGGCATCAAGTTTATGATTCTTACGACCCCAGCGCCTATGATCCTCAAAAGCCAGCACTGCTTTACCCAAATACTGAAGATATTATAAATATATCAGTATGGATAGCCTTAGATGATGCTACTCTCGAAAATGGTTGTTTACATTTTGCAAATGGGACACACAAGGAAAAATTTGGGCGAGTGCAGGTACCTGCTGAGCAGGGGATGTTTGCGGGTATAAAAAACCATAAAATGGTTTGGCAAGGGCGGAGAAAATACTCAGTAGTGTTTGACTTCGATGACAATGAATGGGAAGTAGAAGCTGTACCAGCACGCATGGGGCAAGCTATTATTTTTACCGAAAGAGTTATGCATTCCTCTCCTCCCAATAAGTCCAAGGAACAACGCCGACTAGGTATTAATGGACGTTATGTTCCTCCCAGCGTACAGGTTTATCCACACCGTTTAAAAGGCGATTTCATCGACGAAAATTTTCATAATATCAAAAAGCATTTTTGTATCCTGGTATCAGGGCAAGATGATTATGGAATCAATGTCGTTCGTGATTCTCATGATCTAGACAATATAGAGTTAGAATTTCAGACCATGTCCAACTTAGTTCGCTTTGGTCATGTTCAACTACCTAAAGGCAAGAAAGAAATAGAGCTTGAGACTCTCTATCAACAAGCAATGGAAGGGGATTGTTTAGATGAGGAGCCAGATGATCTGATTCTGCAACCTAGAAAGTATGTTCAATGGCAAGCCTGGAATCAACTTAAAGGCATGAGTTGCAGTGAGGCGATGAAGCAATACAGTCAAATAGTAGCCAAACTGCCAGTAGTGGGTCAAAAAAAGGAGCTGCCTCTAGAAGAAAAAATTAAAGCTTGGTTAGTCGCTTACATCGCCAAAGTTTTCAACATTGAAGCAGATGAGGTGAATAGTACTCTTCCTTTTGAGCGCTATGCTCTAGGATCGGCTGATGCAGCAAATCTAGTTGCTGAGTTGGGAGCTTGGCTAGAACGAGATATTCCTGCTACTGCGCTTTATAGTTACCCAACTATAGAGTTTTTGGCTAAGCATTTAGTTTCGTCATCCTGAAGATAAGGTGCAAATTACATGGATCCAACCGCGATTATAGGTATTGGTTGTCGTTTTCCAAGTGCTGGAAATCCAGAAAGCTTTTGGGATTTGCTGCGGCATGGGGTGCATACCATCACTGAAGTTCCGTCAAATCGATGGGATGTTGATGCCTTGTATGATCCAGATCCAGCTACACCAGGAAAAATGAACACCCGTTGGGGCGCTTTCCTCGAACAGATAGATATGTTTGAACCGAGTTTCTTCGGAATTTCTCCCCGAGAAGCAGAGTCAATGGATCCCCAGCATAGACTAGTCTTAGAGGTAGCCTGGGAAGCTCTGGAACATGCAGGACTGGCACCAAATAAGTTAGCTGACAGCCAAACAGGTGTGTTTATAGGAATCGTTGCTAGTGATTATGGCCGACTCGTGTTCAATGATCACCTTAATATAGATGCTTATGGCGGCATTGGCATCACGCCTGGTATTGCAGCGAATCGTCTCTCCTATATACTGAATTTGCACGGACCTAGCTTGGCGATAGACACAGGTTGCTCCTCATCGCTGGTAGCATTGCATTTTGCCTGTCAAAGCCTGCAAAGCGGTGAATCTAATTTGTGCTTGGTTGGAGGGGTGAATTTGGTTTTGTCCCCCGAATACACTCTCACTTTTTCTCAAGCTCGGATGATGGCGTCGGACGGTTTTTGTAAGACTTTTGACAAAGACGCCGATGGTTATGTACGAGGGGAAGGATGTGGTGTAATTGTCCTCAAACGCCTCTGTGATGCCCTCCGGGATAGAGACAATATTTTAGCAGTTATCAAAGGCTCGGCAGTTAACCATGATGGTCTCAGCAATGGAATGACTGCACCCAATGGGCGTTCGCAGCAGGCAGTTATCAGGCAAGCATTAAAAAATGCTGGTGTAGCGCCAGCCCAGATTAGTTATGTTGAAGCTCACGGTACTGGCACTTCCTTGGGAGACCCAATAGAAGTTGAATCCATAAAAGCAGTACTGGGTCAAGGGCGATCGCCTTTTGAGTCCTGTGGGATTGGTTCAATTAAGACCAATATCGGTCATTTGGAAGCTGCGGCGGGAATAGTTGGTCTAATTAAGACAGTTCTATCACTACAACATCAGCAAATACCATCCCACCTGCACCTAAAACAACTGAATCCCTTAATTCAGTTAGAAGGTACACCTTTTTTCATACCTACTGAGTGCCAACCTTGGTCTGTTGCTACAGAACCTCGCTTGGCTGGAGTCAGTTCCTTTAGCTTTGGTGGCACAAATTGCCATGTCATCTTGTCGGAAGCTCCCAAACAAGAAACCAGAGCTAATGACATTGAACGCCCTGCTCACATTCTTGCTCTCTCAGCCAAAAATCAGAAGGCTTTGAGTGAATTAGTAGAGCGCTATGAGGCTCATCTGAAATCAAACTCATCCGCAAAGCTGGCAGACGTTTGTTTCACTGCCAATACAGGAAGAACGCATTTTGATCGCCGCCTTTTTGTTACGGCAACATCTACAACAGAGATGCAAAAGGCTCTGCGCGATCTTGCGGAGGGCGAAGATACAGTGCCAACCGGTCAAATATGCAGTCCCAAGCGCCAGAAAATAGCGTTCTTATTTACTGGTCAAGGGTCTGTGTATCTGAATATGGGGCGTCAACTCTACGATACCCAACCGACATTTCGTAATTGCCTCAAACGCTGTGAAGAAATTTTGCGTCCCTATCTGGAAGAACCACTACTCTCTGTTCTCTATCCAGATATTGATTTGTCTTCTCCAACATCTGGCGAGGTAAACCAAAAGTTATACAACACAGCCTATACTCAACCTGCTTTATTCGCTCTGGAATATGCGCTATGCCAATTATGGAAATCTTGGGGCATAGAGGCGGATGCTGTCATCGGTCATAGTGTGGGGGAATATGTCGCTGCCTGTGTTGCTGGGGTTTTCAGCCTGGAAGACGGTCTCAAATTGATTGCAATGCGGGGACAATTAATGCAACAATTGCCTCCAGGTGGTGAGATGTTGTCCTTGCTAGCATCAGAATCTCAAGTGCGAGAAGTAATTGCTCCCTATGGCGATCAAGTTGCGATCGCAGCTCTCAATGGCCCCAGCAGTATAGTAATTTCTGGTAAAAGTGAAGCCATCCAGGAGATTTACAGCAGCGTGTCAACGCAAGGAATAAAAGCAAAATTTTTGCAAGTATCCCATGCTTTTCACTCTCCGCTGATGGAACCAATGCTAGGGAAGTTTGAGGTAGCCGCATGGCAAATCTCCTACAATCAGCCTCAGATTCCTCTAATTTCTAACGTTACTGGGCAACGAATAGGCGATGACACTAGCACTCCTGAGTATTGGGTGAATCATATACGAAAACCAGTGCGCTTTGCTGATGGTATGCAGACTTTATACCAGGAAGGCTGTCAAATTTTCTTGGAAATCGGCCCCCAGGCAATTTTGCTGGGAATGGGACGCCAATGCTTACCAGAGGACACGGGGGTTTGGTTGCCTTCTCTGCGCAAAGATCGCGAAGACTGGCAACAATTGCTAGAGAGCTTAGGGGAATTGTACGTAAGAGGTCTAGAGGTAGACTGGTCAGGCCTTGACAAAGATTATATCCGTGAGAAAGTAGTATTACCTACTTATCCTTTCCAAAGAGAACGGTATTGGACCAAAGCAACTAACTTTACTAACTTTGTAGATAAAGAAGAGTTCCGGGATTGGTTATACGAAGTAGAATGGCGACCTCAAGCTAGTTTTGGCAGCCAGTTTCCATCAGAGGAACTTCTAGACCCATTGACCATTAAGCAGAAACTACAACCTTTGGTGTCGTCTTTAGCCTCTGTTAATAACTTGGATAGCTACAGTCAACTTGTGAGACAATTAGAAACTTTGAGTGTGGAATATGTCTTGCAAGCCTTTGACAAAATGGGATGGTCATTTAAACTGGGGGAAAACTTCTCCACTGAATCCCTAGCCCAAAGATTAGGTGTAGTACCACAATATCAACAACTTCTCAACCTGTTGTTAGAAATGCTAGCAGAAGTAAAAATTCTGCGCTACACCGAAAATCAGTGGGTGACACTCCAAACTCCTGAAAAAGTCAATCTACAACAAAAAAATCAGACCTTACTTGCTCAATTCCCCAGCGCTAATGCAGAACTAACTATGTTAGAGCGTTGTGGTTCCCAATTGAGAGCAGTTTTGCAGGGAACTATAGAACCCCTGCAAGTTGTCTTCCCTGAAGGGGATTTAACTATAGCTACTCAAATATATGAACAGTCTCCTGAAGCAAAATTTACCAACACTTTAGTCCAGCGTGCGATCGCTACTGCCATAGAAAATTTACCTCCAAGCCGAGGGGTGCGATTATTAGAAATTGGAGCTGGTACAGGGGGAACTACTAGCTATATATTGCCTCATCTGAATCCAGAGCAAACAGAATATATCTTCACCGATATCGGTACCTTATTTACCAGCAAAGCACAGGATAAATTTAAGGATTACCCATTCATACACTATCAAAACTTAGACATTGAAAAAAATCCCGAAATTCAAGGGTTTGAACCCCATCAGTACGATGTGATAGTGGCAGCTAACGTAATCCATGCTACAGCCTCTTTGCGTAAAACTCTAGAGCATGTGAGGCAGTTGTTGAGACCTGGAGGGATGTTGGTGTTGTTAGAAATCACAACTCCCAGGCGGTGGGTAACTTTATTTGCTGGAATGTTAGACGGATGGTGGAATTTTAGGGATTTTGATTTACGACCTAATCAACCCCTACTAAGTGTATCAAAGTGGCAGAAATTGCTAGTCGAAAGCGGTTTTCCCAAAGTGGTAAACCTGCCCAATATTCAGGGAACAGAAGAGGTTATATCTTCCCAGAGTGTAATTATTGCTCAAACTGCAACTACTCCATCGTTGCCTCCCAGTGAGGGATGGTTAATTTTTGCAGACCAGCAAGGTATCGCTCAAGAGTTGGCAAATCGACTGCGGACCTTCGGACAAGTCTGTAATTTGGTGTTTCCAGGAAAGGAGTACCAACAGATAGCATCTGATGAGTTTACCATAAACCCGGAAAATTCTGATGACTACTTAAAACTGGTGACAGAGGTAAAAGCTAATCTGCCCGATTTTAAAGGAGTGTTCCATCTATGGAGCTTAGATACTCCAAGAGCAGAGGAACTAACACTAGAAGACCTGAAAGTAGCTTCAATACAGGGATGTGGAACTGCCTTATATTTGGTTCGAGCCTTGAGCGAGGCAAAATTTCAGCTTTCGCCTCATCTGTGGCTTGTGACCAGAGATGCACAGCCTGTTGTTCCCATCAAGGATTCGGGATCGGGATTAGCACAATCACCTTTATGGGGAATGGGTAGAGTTATCTCTCTAGAACATCCTGAATTGTCGGTACGAATGATAGATTTAGACCCTAATTCAGCATTGGAACGTTCCTGTGCCAAACTTTTAGCAGAAATTGGGGATTCAAATGGTGAAAACCATATTGTCTTTCGAGATGAACAGCGTTACGTCCCACGCCTAGTGCATAAGAACTTCATAGAATCTCAAAGTCTACAGTTCCGGTCGGATGTTACTTACTTGATTACTGGTGGTACTGGTTACTTGGGGCTGAAGTTCGCCCAATATATGGTAGAGCAAGGAGCTCGCCAGCTAGCATTAATCGGACGCAAAGGCCTTCCCGAACGGGAACATTGGACCAACCTTGACCAAGAGAGTCATGAATGGAAACAGGTTCAAGCTATTCAACTCATGGAAGAGAAGGGAGCTAGCGTAACAGTGTACGCATCTGATGTTACCAACCAAGCTCAAATGTCCTCAATTATTAAGTCGATCCATACTGTTCAAAAACCACTGCGGGGTATTATTCATGCTGCTGGTTTAAGTGACCAACACAAATTAAGTCAGATGACTCATCAAATACTTGAATCGATACTTAGCCCGAAGACAGTTGGAACGTGGGTTCTTCATCAACTAACCAAAGAGATAAATCTAGACTTCTTTATCTGCTTTTCTTCGATTGGGTCAGTATGGGGTTCCCTAGGTCACGGACATTATGATGCAGCTAACCACTTTCTTAATGTTTTAGCTTATTATCGTCGTTCGATCGGGCTCCCAGCATTAAGTATAAATTGGGGAAGTCTCGGTGTTGGGGGTATGGTTTCTGAGGAAAGTTATGTACAATGGATGAAGCAGATTGGCTTAGGAGAATTACGACCACAGCAAGGATTTAATGCCTTAAGTTTTCTTTTAAAAACCAATGCTATCCAACCACTAGTGACAAAAGTAGATTGGTCTACATTTAAGAAATATTATGAAGTAAGGGGATTAGGAAAGCTATTTAGTGACCTGATGACTCTCTCTACTGTGGATATGACAACCCCTTCAATAGAAACAATAGAGAGTCAAGAGTATAGCATCTTAGAAAAATTACAAGCAGCTTCACCAAGTAAAATAGAAAACATTTTATTGAATCATTTTCAAAATGAAATTGCGAAATCGTTACGGACAAGCGCTTCAGAAATAAGCTTACAAAAACCTTTAAATAGCATGGGACTTGATTCCCTAATGGCTGTAGAATTGCGAAATATGAGTCTAGTGAAGCTAGGGATAGATATTCCTACTGTCAAATTTATAGAAGGGCTTAGTATTGCCGATATAGTAACTGAGGTAAAAGAGCAACTGAACGAGATTGACGCTAGTCAAAAAGTTGAGGGGGAAAATCACCAACAACTTTACACAGAAGAAGCAGACCAGATAGAACGAGTAAGGGGTGAATTATGAATTTAGTTGAGTTTTTACAAGAGCTTTCAATTAAAGGTTGGCAGATCTGGAGTGAAGGTTCGCAGTTACGCTACGATGCTCCCAAAGAAGAATCAACTGCATCAGTATTGGCTCTGCTGAAGCAACATAAGACAGAGATTTTACAGTTACTGTGTGACAACCCAGATATTCTCAATGTTTATCCCCTTTCCTACGGACAACAGGCAATGTGGTTTCTCTGGAAACTAGCACCTGGTAGTTGTGTTTATAACGTGTCCGTACCTGTTCGTATTTGCTCCCAGGTGGATGTGACAGCTTGGAGGCAAGCTTTTCAAGCTCTATGCCAACGTCACCTCATGCTGTCAAGCACATTTACTAAGCTAGGTCAAGTACCAATTCAACAAGTACATCGCGATCAAGACGTGGACTTTTTGCAGGTTGATGCCTCTGCTTGGAGTAAAGAGGAATTAAATCAGAGAGTGATTGAAGCTCACAAGCACCCTTTTAACCTTGAAAAAGAATCGGGGATGCGCGTCAGATGGTTTGTGCGGTCATTTCAAGAGCATATTCTACTGCTGACAATACACCACATTGCCTGTGATGGCTGGTCTATAGACATCATCTTTCAGGAATTAGCCAAATTGTATCAAGCTCAACAGACCAATGTACCAGCATCTCTTCCCCCTCTAAAGTATTCATATCAAGATTATGTTCGCGCTCAAAGGAAAATTTTGGATAGCCCTAGAGGAGAAATCCTTTGGCAATACTGGAAACAAAAACTAGCGGGCGAATTACCAACCTTAAATCTACCCACAGACAAACCACGCCCGCCCATACAAACCTACGAGGGGGCAGCCTATCATTTTAGCTTATCTGAAAAACTCAGTCAGCAGCTTATAGAATTAGCTCAGAAGGAAAATGTCACGCTCTACACACTATTGTTGGCAGTCTTTGGTGTCTTTCTTTATCGTTACACAGGTCAAGAGGATATTTTAGTTGGTTCTCCCACATCAGGTAGAAATAGGGCTGAAGAGGCTCCAATTGTGGGCTTCTTTGCTAACTCGGTTGTTATGAGGATGTCGGCCTCGGAAAATCTAAGTTTTAAGGAGTTTCTCACTAAAGTTCAGCATACTGTATTAGAAGCAGTAAACTATCAAGATTACCCTTTCGCATTGTTAGTAGAGCGATTGCTGCCAAAGCGCGACCCTAGCCGATCTCCGATTTTTCAAGTTTTTTTCCTGCTACAGCAAATGTCTGAATGGCGGAAGCTGCTCTCTGGCGAAATGAAGACGTCTTCGGATTGGCAAGGACTTAAGTTAGAAGCCTTTGACAGACCAACGAAGGAGTGTCAATTTGATTTCATACTAGAAATGATACAGGTTGGCTCGTCTCTTGGTGGACTTATTAAGTACAGTACTGATCTATTTGAGGAACAGACTATTGCCAGAATGGTGGAGCATTTCCAGACGCTATTACAAGCAATAGTAATAAAGCCAAATTATAACATAGCTCAATTCCCATTACTAACAGCAACCGAGCGGCAGCAGTGCCTAGCAGTCGGAAATAACTTGGGTAGAAAACAGGGGCAGAATAAAGTTATCTATCAATTGTTTGAGGATTTATTTGGCTATCCAGGAGAGGTTAGTGGCAGGCAAACTCAGTTGGGAGAGCATACAGAAGTAGTGCCTGTGGGTTGGCCAACTGATTTTTCAGTTTATGTTTTAGATTCCTATGCAGAACCAGTACCTCCAGGAGTAACGGGAGAGGTTTATGTTGGAGGTTGCAATTTAACTGAGAGTGACATAAATCGGACCCAACAAGCCCCAGTTAGTTTTGTAGAGCATCCCGAACTTGGTAGTTTATTGAAAACTGGGGAACGGGGTTGTCTTCGTGCCAATGGTTGTCTGGAATTGCAAGGATTTGGGCAACGTTGGGCTTGGATTAAAGGGCATCGGGTGGAGTTGCAGGCTATAGAAAAAGCCTTACTGGCAATTACTGGGGTGGAAGACTGCTATGTGATCATGCGACAACGACAACTAGTTGCTTATGTAGTAACCTCTAAATCTTTCTTGTCAGAGTCTCTCCACAATCAGTTAAAGACCGAATTACCCAGCTATATGCTGCCAAGTGCCTATGTAACAGTATCTAACCTGACCTTAACAGGCAAAGGACTAATAGATGAATCAGCGTTAGCCCAATTGGAGGTGATTGACTCCGAGTTAGTGTCACGTTGGGAAGAACAGTTGCGATCGCTGCCAGAAATAGAGCAAGTAGCAGTGGTAGTTCAGCCACAAGTAAAAACTCTTCCCAGATTACATATTTCTGATTTAGTACCCTCGCCCCCAAAGGGAATGGGTACAGATTCTCCTCAAGTTGAAACTGACAACTTGATAGACAAAGTTAACAAGAACTTGCCACAGGAAGTAAACCAGCCCGCCATCAGCCAAGGAGAGCCTCTAACAGAGCCAGAGGCACAAACCTTAGGGGAGATACTGCAACGAGCAGCCCTAGAGAATTCGACTAAAGGTGTAGTATACATCCAACCCGATGGAACTGAGTTCGTACAGTCCTATAAAAATTTATTAGAGGATGCCCAAAGACTATTGGGAGGATTGAAAAAACTCGGTCTCAAGCCCCAAGACAAGGTAATCTTTCAACTAGCAGACAATCACAACTTTATTAGTGCATTTTGGGGATGTATTCTTGGAGGATTCATCCCCGTACCAATTTCCGCAACGGGCAACCTGAACAAGCTGCAAAATAGCTGGCAGATGCTAGGAAAGCCATTGGTACTATCAGAGCAAAAGTTAGCTCCAAAACTTCATCAGTGGGCAGAAGAATTAAAGTTAGAAAACTTTCAGATAGAATCCATAGAACCATTAAAAGATTCAGAGGCAGATCGTAATTGGCATAAATCAAAATCAGAGGACTTGGTGCTATTGCTGCTAACTTCCGGCAGTACAGGTATGCCCAAAGCGGTCATGCACAACCACCGTAGTTTGTTAAGCCGTAGTGCATCAACCGTTCAATTCAACGGCTTTAGCAAAGACGATATTTCCTTAAATTGGTTTAGCCTCGACCATGTTGGGGGAATAGTCATGTTCCATCTGAGGGACGTTTATTTGGAATGTCAGCAAATCCATGCTCCAACAGAACTGGTGTTGCAAGAACCGACACGATGGTTAGATTGGATTTGCCACTATCGAGCCACAATTACTTGGGCTCCAAACTTTGCTTATGGGCTAATTGTTCAAGAACTAGAAAATCGACAAAAGACTGGCAGTCAACAAGAAAATCACCGAGGATGGGATTTGTCCTCTATGCAATTTATTCTCAATGCTGGAGAGGCAATTGTTGCAAAAACCGTCAGGCGATTTTTAGAAGTATTAGGTCAAGATCAGCTCCAAGATCGCGCGATGCATCCAGCATGGGGCATGTCAGAAACCTCAAGTGCGGTAACGTTTTCATCTAAATTTCTACTATCTTCAACCACAGACGAGCAGAAATTTGTCGAAGTAGGATCTCCAGTGCCAGGGTTCGCCATCAGAATAGTAGATAATCAAAACCAGATAGTGAAAGAGACAATGGCGGGTCGAGTACAAGTAAAAGGACCGTCTGTCACATCTGGTTACTATCAAAATACAGAAGCAAACCAAGACGCTTTTACAGAAGATGGTTGGTTTAATACTGGAGATATAGGCTTCCTGCGACAGGGGTGTTTAACAATAACCGGACGGCAAAAAGATATTATAATCATAAACGGTTTAAATTACTATAGCCATGAAATTGAAGCCACAATAGAAGGAATAGAAGGTGTAGAAGTTTCTTATACGGCAGCTTGTGCTGTCAGAGATGCCGACAGTGATACAGACAAATTAGCAATATTTTTTAACCCAGCCAAAGCCGCAAGGGATCGAGAAGCAGATTTGTTAAAGGAAATTCGCTTACTGGTAGTGGATCGTTTTGGGATTAATCCTGATTATTTGATTCCTGTAGAACGAGACGTTATTCCCAAAACAGCGATCGGTAAAATTCAACGTTCTCAACTAAAACAGCGTTTTGAAACAGGTGAATTTAACACCATTCTCAAACGGGTAGATTTATTACTATTGAATGTTAATACTATCCCAAGCTGGTTTTACCGTAAAGTCTGGCAAGCCAAAGTCCCTGTTTTTAATCTGTCTTCCCAGATAACTACAACCCTAATATTTAGCGATACTTTAGGGCTAGGAACAGTCTTATCTGAGGAATTAGAAAAACATCACCAGCCTTGTATCCAAGTGTCTGTCGGTGAAAACTTTACCAAAATCAGTGACAATCATTATTCTCTTGTGCCCGAACAAGCAGAACACTATCAGATGCTTTTTAAGCAATTGGCACAAGAAAACAAAACGATTGGCCAGATTGTCTGCCTGTGGGAATACGATCAATATAGAGGAGAAATTGCTCACCTAGAAGGGCTGGAGCAGTCACAAAAGCAAGGATTGTTTCGTTTGCTGTTCTTAGTGAAAGCATTAGAACAATCTCGGAGTGAAGAGCAGTCGGTACAATTACTGTGGGTATCAAGTTACAGTCAGTCGATAGTACCGAGTGATAAGATAGCCTATGATAAAGGGACAGTTTTGGGCTTATTGAAAACAATTGGTCAAGAAATGACCTGGTTGAACTGTCGCCACATCGATCTGCCAGTCATAGAGGTTCAAGTCAATAAGGCATACATTCGGCAAGAACTGGACAATTTTGCCAAAGAAACAGAAGTAGCCTACAGAGACGGAAAACGCTTGGTTTGTGGAATCGAATCTGTAAATCTAGCTGAAGAACCAAAGCAAGAATTACCCTTCATAACAGGTGGTATCTACTTAATAAGTGGAGGGCTGGGAGGTATTGGAACTGAAATTGCTAGTTTCCTACTTAAGAATTATCAAGCACGGTTACTGATAGTTGGTCGCACTTCTCTACCCGATCAAAATACTTGGCAAACTCATTTAGATAGTGGAAATGAACTGGCAAGGAAAATCCAAGCTTATCAACAATTGCAGCAACTACCAGGGGCAGTCATTTATGAAGATGTAGATATCTGTGATTATGCTCAGTTGCAGCAGATATTGACAACAACTCTATCCAAATGGGGAGGCCAGCTTGATGGGATTATCCATCTGGCAGGAGTATTCACCGAACAACTATTAGTATCCCAAACTCTAGAAAGTCTCACTGCCGTTCTTCGTCCCAAGGTACTTGGAACCTGGGCATTACATAAACTACTGCTGGAAGATAATCCTCAAGGTTTGTTTGTTCATTTTTCGTCCATCAATGGCTTCTTTGGCGGTACTACTGTAGGTGCTTATGCTGCTGCCTCTAGTTTTATGGAAGCGTTTTGCGATTACCAGCAGACCTATACTACCCTGCAAAGCTACTGCTTATCATGGAGTATGTGGGATGAAATCGGCATGAGTCTGGGCTATCAAATGAAAGACTTGACCCATGCTAAAGGCTACTTTTCGATTAATAAGGCACAAGGGATGTGCTCTTTATTAGCCGCGTTGTCTCGTGGCCAACATCATTTGTTTGTGGGTTTGGATGGGAGTAAACCCAACATTGAACGTTTAACTATTACCTCAGAACCTCAAAACCTACAGCAGTTAACGGCTTATTTCACCTCCAAGGTCGAACAATTACCAGTGAATAATTTAGAAGCGTTGGAAGTACGCGATCGCTTTGGCAGACTCAGCCGTTGTGTGTGGGCACAACTTGCCGAGATGCCTCTAAATGAAACTGGAGAAATTGTTCGAGAAAAGCTGATTGGACTTAGCACAGGTATTGGTCTTTTTGAACAAACAAAACCACGCAACCAAGTAGAACATCAACTCGTTGAAATTTTTCAGCAGGTACTAGAAGTGCCTGTTACTAGTATCCATGACAATTTCTTTGCTCTGGGCGGAAATTCTCTGCTAGCAGTGCAAGTGGTTTCTCGTATACAGCAAGTCTTTAATCAAGAAATTTCTCTGCATATACTGTTTCAAGCACCTACAGTTGGTGAACTGGGGCAAACCATAATCAAAGAAAATCTCTTACCAGGGCAAAAATCAGATACTAGTTTACCAACCCTTGTACCTGACCCAGAACAACGCTACGAACCATTCCCTCTAACTGATATTCAACAAGCTTATTGGCTAGGTCGCAATCAAGCCTTTGATTTAGGTAATGTTGCTAGCCATATTTACATAGAGATCGATTCTGAAAACTTAGATATAGAACGCTTAAACCAGGCTTGGCAGAAATTAGTTGACCACTATGATATGCTGCGAGCCGTAGTGTTACCCGACGGACAACAGCAAGTCAAACAACAAGTACCACCCTATCAAATACAAGTTTTTGATTTACAAAACCAGCCAAAACCAGTAGTTAGTGACCACCTCAAGGCAATTCGGGAGCAAATGTCTCACGAAATATTACCCTCTGAGCAATGGCCATTGTTCAAGTTGCAGGCCACTCACTTCAATGAAAAGCACTATCGCCTCCATCTGAGTTTTGATGCTTTAATTGCTGATAGCTGGAGCCTAATGCTACTGGGGCAGTATTGGCTGCAACTGTATCGAGACCCAGAAAGTTCCCTGCCTTCATTGGAACTGTCATTTCGCGACTATGTACTGGCTAAAATAGGGCTGGATGTTACACCACAGTATCAGCGTTCTCAAGATTACTGGTTCGATCGCTTGTCCACTCTCCCGCCAGCACCAGAATTACCCTTTGCCAAGCAGATAGTTGCTCTAGAGCAACCGCAGTTTACACGTCGCAGTGGGCGATTAAATGTTGTTGATTGGCAGCGATTAAAAGACAAGGCAAGTCAGGCAAATATAACTAATTCTACTGTTTTATTAGCTGCTTTTGCTGACATATTAACTTGTTGGAGCAAGAGTTCTAAGTTTACCATTAACCTGACCCTGTTTAATCGCTTACCCTTACATCCCCAAGTTAATGAGGTACTTGGAGATTTCACATCCCTCACGCTCCTAGAAGTTGATAACTCAAAACCGACTCCTTTTATTAAGCGTGCTCAACTGCTACAGGAACAACTGTGGCAAGATTTAGACCACCGTTATGTCAGTGGTGTGCAAGTGCAGCGAGAATTGCGTCGCCTATATGGAAGTTATCAAGCTATGGGGGTTGTCTTTACCAGCGTTCTGGGGGCTGGTATCGAGTCGGAAGAACAATTGTGGGTTAATCAGCTAGGAAAAATGGTCTATAGCATTAGCCAAACTCCTCAAGTCTGGCTAGACCATCAAGTTCTGGAAGAACAAGGGGAATTAATATTTCAGTGGGATATAGTTGAAGAGCTTTTCTGTGAAGGTGTTATTGATAATATGTTCCAGAGTTACACAGATTATCTGCAACACCTAGCAACGTCAGAATCTGCTTGGATGGACTTCTACCCTCAACTGTTACCAAAAGCCCAACTCCAACAACTTGCACAACTCAATCAGATAAATCTACCTGTTCCCCAACAAACCTTACACAGTCTGTTTCTGCAGCAGGTGGAACAAAATTATCAAGAATTGGCAGTGATTACCCCAGAGCGCTGCTTAACCTATGGAGACTTACACCAACGCGCCCGCAACATCGGGCATTGGTTGCAACAACTGGGAGCTTCGCGCAATAGCTTAGTCGCTGTAGTAATGTTCAAGGGATGGGAACAAGTTGTTGCAGTATTGGCAATCTTGATGGCTGGTGCGGCCTATGTGCCTATTGACCCCGAACTCCCCCAGGAGCGAAGAGAATTTTTACTTACCCAAGGGGAAGTGAAGGTGGTTCTGACCCAAGAATCTCTGTTAGAACAACTAGCAATACCAGAAGGCATTGAGTGTTTGTCTGTAGATACTTTCGAGTCAAGAAAAAATGATTCAATATCCTTCGTCCCCGTACATCATCCAGAAGATTTGGCCTATGTAATTTATACGTCTGGCTCTACAGGTTTACCCAAAGGGGTGATCATTAAGCATCAAGCAGTAGTAAACACCATCCTCGACATCAACCAGCGATTCAATGTTACAGCTAATGACCGAATACTAGCTGTGTCCGCGTTGAATTTTGACCTGTCAGTATATGACATTTTTGGGCTCTTGGCTGTTGGAGGAACTTTGGTCATCCCATCTGCGATTGATGCCAAAGATCCTGCTCGTTGGTATGAGTTAATTGTTAAACACCAAGTTACATTGTGGAACTCTGTACCCGCACTAATGCAAATGTTAGTTGAGTACTTGTCTGGACAGCTCAACCAGTCCCATGGCCCCCTACGATTAGCATTGCTCAGTGGCGATTGGATACCGCTAACGTTACCAGAGCGAATTCAACAGTTGTGGAGCCAGATCCAAATTGTTAGCTTAGGTGGTGCAACTGAAGCCTCAATTTGGTCAATTTATTATCCGATCGAACAAATTTCCCCTGTAACTAAGAGCATTCCTTACGGTAAATCCCTTGCCAATCAAACTGTTTCTGTCCTCAACGATCTAATGCAGCCTACTCCAGTCTGGGTATCTGGAGATCTTTATATCGGAGGAGTTGGTTTAGCTTCTGGGTATTTGTTAGATGAGAAAAAGACAAACGCAAGTTTTATCACTCACCCAGTTACTCACGAACGATTGTACAAAACCGGTGATTTGGGACGATATTTGCCTGATGGTAATATTGAATTTCTTGGGCGCTCAGATTTCCAAGTGAAAATCAATGGCTATCGCGTGGAATTGGGTGAAATTGAGGCGGCATTAAGCGAGCATTCTACTGTCAAGGATACTGTTGTTATGGCCCTTGGTGAGTCGGAACACAAACGTTTAGTCGCTTATGTTATCCCCAGTGAGACCTCTGTTGACAAAGCCAAGCTACCGGAAGGTTATAAACCTAGTCAAACAACAGGGGTAATACAAGACCCTGTGGAGAAAATTGAATTTAAACTCAAGCAACCAGGATTGCGTTCTCCATCTCCCACAAAAGAAACTATTTCTTTACCGCTCTCAGAACTTGATGAAGCTCAAAAAGAAGCTTACCTCAAACGTCAGAGTTATCGACAATTCTTGATGCAACCCCTTCCTTTAGAGGAGTTTAGCCAGTTTTTAAGCTGTCTGCTGCAAATGAAACTGGACGATTATCCATTACCCAAATATCTTTATCCTTCTGCAGGAAATCTTTATCCCGTACAAACATATTTATTAATTAAGCCAGAACGGGTTTCGGGATTGTCAGGAGGTATTTATTACTATTGTCCTCGGGAGCATAATTTAGTATTTCTCAATCCTTTGAGCGATGTTGACAGCAGGATTTACGGTGGCAATCAACCGATTTTTGAGCAGTCTGCGTTTTCCCTCTTTTTGATTAGCAAACTTAGTGCCATTACTCCGATGTATGGGGAACTAGCTGAAAATTTCTGTTTCCTTGAGGCAGGGCACATGGGGCAACTATTAATGAATACAGCACCAAACTACCAGATGGGACTTTGTCCAATTGGCGGTCTTGAGTTTGACAAGCTACGAGATTTATTTGAGTTGGAATCGAATCAACGTCTAATTTATAGTTTTGTGGGGGGTAAGATTGACACAGTTCAAACCAAACAGTTGTTAGGTAAATCTTCAAAGGAAGACAAATCTATTCCACAACAACTAAACGAGCATTTACAAGGAAAATTACCCCAGTATATGCTACCCAATGATTATGTGTTAATGGATGTCTTCCCTTTAACGGCAAATGGCAAAGTTAACCGCAAAGCTCTACCTGCCCCTGAGATATCAGTACAAGAAAGAATTTTTCTGCCCCCCAGTACCCCTATTGAGGAGAAGTTAGCTGGCATTTGGGCAACAATATTAGAGTTAGAGATAAATCAAGTCAGTGTTAATGATAATTTCTTCGACATTGGTGGTAATTCTCTACTTGCTACTCAGCTAATCTCTAGAATTCGACAATCTTTCCAAATCGATCTACCCCTGGCTGACTTCTTTGCAGAAGCAACAATTGCTGGTTTGGTTGAACACATTGAAGTTCTTAGTTGGGTGGGACAAAATATACAAGAGTCAGAAACAAATATAGAGGAGATAGAATTATGAATAATCAAACAATTGTCAAGTTCCTTTCTCAACTGCGTAAACTAAATGTTCAAGTTTCATCTAATGGAGAAAAATTGCGCTGTCAAGCTCCTGAAGGCGTATTAACACCTGCACTGTCACAGCAGATAGCAGAACGCAAAGCAGAAATTTTGGCGTATTTGAAACAAGTTAGACAAAAAAAAGATAGCAATTCTCCAGCTATTTCGGTTATCTCTAGAGATGAAAACTTACCCCTGTCTTTTGCTCAAGAAAGACTCTGGTTCATCAACCAACTTGAAGGGTCAACTGTTGCTTACAACTCGCCAGGAGTGCTCCGCATCAGCGGTAACTTGAACCTTAATGCCCTACAACAAGCATTATCAGACATAGTCCGTCGCCACGAAGTTCTACGTACCAGTTTCCAAACTGTTAATGGCACGCCAATACAGGTCATCGATCCGAAAGCCACCTTAAACCTCAAGATAGTGGACTTACAGGAAATAGAAGTTAAAGAACGGGAAACGGTACTCCAGCAACAAATACAACAAGAAATAACTAAGCCCTTTAAGCTGGAAAGAGCACCATTAATCAGATGCCGTTTATGGCAGTTAGATGGGACAGAATATGTATTTTCCCTAACAATGCACCACATCATTTCTGATGCTTGGTCAATAGGAATATTTATCCAAGAACTGTCTACCTTATATCGAGCTTTTACTCAGGGAGAACCATCCCCCTTGGCAAAATTACCAATTCAGTATGTTGATTTTGCTATGTGGCAAAGACAGTGGTTGAATGGAGGGGTTCTAGAAACTCAACTCAATTACTGGCGGAAGCAATTGGATGGTGCGCCAGATTTATTAGAATTACCCACTGACCACCCTCGTTCCTCAGTTCATACTTTCCGAGGTGCTCAACATTCAGTTATTCTCTCCAAATCTATCGTTACTTCCCTTAATGCCCTGGCCCAAAGTCAAGGCGTGACTCTATTTTCTATTCTGGTGACCGCTCTCAAGATCCTCCTGTTCAAGTGGACAGGACAAAGTGATATTGTTCTTGGTACAGTAATTGCTGGCCGAAATCGCTCCGAGCTTGAACCGCTCATTGGTTGCTTTATAAATTTCTTGGCTGTGCGTAACCATTTAAATGGTCAACAAAGAGCAGAGGAATTCCTACAACAAGTCGGAAAAAAAGTTGTCGAAGCTTACTCTAATCAGGATTGTCCCTTCCAGAAAATAATAGAAGCGCTTAATCCTGACCGCCAGCTGAGTCACAACCCAATTTATAATGTTGCTCTCCTATTGCAGAATTTTCCTTTAAAAGGATTTTTTAATGAAAATCTTGAAGCTACTCCTATAGATATAGATCTTGAATCTTCACTTTTGGATTTAAGATTTGTAATTCTTGAGTCTTCAGAAAAAATGCGTATTGATTGCGAGTACAATACTGACCTGTTTGAGAGCGATACAATTAAACAGCTAGTCGAGGGTTATCAAGAGACCCTAGAGAGGTTGGTGCAGCAGTTAGATTCAAAGCTATCTGACTTTGAGCTATCGGCAGAACTTGAGGTTAAAGCTAAAGCAGCCAAGGCAAGAGATAAAAAGCAAAAGATTGCAATTGCAGCAACCTTTACTGCAGAGCCAGTTGAGGAGTCTCTCACCTTTTGGATGGAAGAACTAGATTTGCCCTCTGAGATTCAATTTGCCCCTTACAATCAGGTATTCCAGGAACTGCTTAATCCAGTCAGCCTTATTGCAACTAATCAAGATTGCGTTAATATTGTCTTAGTGCGTTTTGAGGATTGGCTGAGAAACCAAAAAACCTCGCAACTTAATGGTAACGCTGCTGGCAAGGAGGGTATTCTGACAGTTCTGGAACAACCTGACAAAAAAATAGAACAGATTGAGCAAAATGTCAGAGATATTGCTAGTGCTCTGAAGACTGCAGCTAGAGATTCGTCAACGCCTTACTTGGTCTGTATCTGTCCTCCATCAACTACTGCCGAATCAGAGGATATAGCTCTTTATCTGAGGATGGAGGAATTTTTGGCTTCTTATCTTGAGGAGCTAAGTAGCATTTACTTGGTAAAAAGCTCAGAATTGGTTTCTCTTTACCCAGTTTCAGATTATTACGACCCTCATGGAGACGAGCTCGGTCACATCCCCTATAAGCCGACTTTCTTCAGCGCTCTGGGGTCGATGCTTGCTCGGAAAATCCATGCTCTCAAGAGTATTCCCTACAAAGTGATTGTTCTCGACTGCGACGAGACTTTGTGGAAAGGTGTTTGTGGGGAGGATGGAGCAGCAGGAGTGGAAATAGATGCTCCTCACCAAGCCCTGCAGGAATTCATAGTAACCCAGCAAAGGGCAGGAAAACTAATCTGTCTGTGTAGTAAGAATCAAGAGGTAGATGTATGGGCTGTATTTGAACACCATGATTCAATGCCTTTAAGAAAGGAACATCTGGTTTCCTGGCGTATTAACTGGAAATCTAAGTCGGAGAATTTGAAAGCTTTAGCCCAAGAGCTGCAACTGGGGCTGGACAGCTTTATCTTTATTGATGACAACCCAATTGAGTGTGCGGAAGTCCAAGCTAATTGTCCAGAAGTATTAACCATTCAATTACCTACTGATAGCAGGCATATTCCTGATTTTATCAAGCATATTTGGGCTTTCGACCAGTTAAAGGTGACGGCTGAAGATGCAGCACGGACAGATTATTATCGCCAGAATGTAGAGCGAGAGAAAGTGCGTCATGAGTCACTCACCTTTGAGGAGTTTCTTGACGGACTGGAATTGCGGGTAAAGATCGATCCCCCCCAACTCCATCAACTCCCTAGGGTAGCGCAGCTAACACAGCGAACGAATCAATTCAATCTGACAACTATTAGGCGCTCTGAAGGGGATGTTAAAGAATTCTGTGCATTAGAAAAGCAAGAGTGTTTGGTGGTAGAGGTCAAGGATCGCTTTGGCGATTATGGTTTGGTAGGGGTGCTGATGTTTGAGTTGGGTGCTGATGTTTTGAGAGTGGACAGCTTTTTACTAAGCTGTCGGGTGTTAGGCAGGGGCGTTGAGCATCAGATGCTTGCCAAGTTAGGAGATATTGCTAGCGATCGCGGGCTTATTCATGTTGACGTTCCGTATATTCCTACTCAAAAAAATAAGCCAGCACTTGATTTCCTCGAAAGTGTTAGCAGGGAAGGTAAGGAGAGTAAAGGTGAGGGTTTCCTATTCAAATTTAAGGTAGATGAGATAAAAGAGTTGACTTTCTCACCAGGCCAGTTTAACGGGATCGCCACCAAGAAATTACCAACGCAGAAAGACGTTAGCACTATTGTGCAGTACCAATTAAAATCTGGGCGATATGAAAGAATTGCCACAGAACTACGTCAGGCCGTCCAGGTGCTCAAAGTAATTGAGGAGCGCAAGCAGAAAGAGCGACCAGAGTTAAAAGGAGTTTTTGTTGCCCCTCGCAACCAAGGTGAAGAAATGATAGCTGGGATTTGGAGAGATGTCCTGAAGCTAGAGCAGGTGGGTATCAATGATAACTTCTTTGAATTGGGAGGACATTCCCTACTCGCAACCCAATTAATTTCCAAACTTAGAGAAGCTTTTGAGTTAGAACTTCCCTTACGGACAATCTTTGAATCGCCAACAGTAGCCAAACTTGACCAAACCTTAACCCAATTACGTACTAATGATAGCGGATTAAATCTTCCCCCCATTCAACCCAGAATTGAGAGGGAACAATTACCCCTATCCTGGGCACAAGAGCGACTGTGGTTCTTGAACCAACTTGAAGGGTCAAGTGCCACTTACAACATGCCAGGAGTAGTCCACATCACTGGTAACTTGAAGCTTAATGCCCTACAACAAGCATTATCAGAAATAGTCCGCCGTCATGAAGTTCTACGCACATGCTTCCCAACTGTTAACAGCACACCAAGACAGGTAATCGACCCAGAAGCAAACCTCAAAATCAAGGTGGTGGACTTACAGCAACTAGAAGTTACAGATCGCGAAACTCTCTTACAGCAACAACTACAACAATCAGCAACTACTCCCTTTAACTTGGAAATAGCACCATTAATCAGATGCAGTTTATGGCAGTTAAATGGCACAGAATATGTATTTTTCCTGGCAATGCATCACATTGTTTCTGATGGTTGGTCAATAGGAATATTTATTCAAGAACTATCCATATTATATCAAGCTTTTACTCAGGGAGAACCATCCCCCTTAGCAGAATTACCTATCCAGTATGCTGACTTTGCGGTGTGGCAAAGAGAATATTTGAGTGGAGAGGTTCTAGAAACTCAAATCAATTACTGGCAGAAGCAATTGAATGGTGCGCCAGAATTGTTACAATTACCGACCGATCACCCTCGTCCTGCTGTGCAAACTTACCGAGGTGCTACTCAAACTTTTACTTTAAGTACTGATTTAACCCAGAAGTTACAAACCCTGTCTGGGAAATCGGGTACTACCTTATTTATGACCTTGGAGGCAGCCTTTGCCACTTTGCTCTATCGCTACAGTGGTCAATCAGATATTTTAATTGGTTCTCCCATAGCCAATCGTAACCGCAGTGAAATTGAGTCGATAATTGGTTGTTTTGTAAATACATTGGTGTTGAGAAATTCCCTAAAAGATAATCCTAGTTTTGAGAGCTTACTGACACAAGTTAGGGAAACTACCCTCAAAGCCTATGAACATCAGGATGTACCTTTTGAACAAGTAGTCGAAGCATTACAACCACAACGCTCTTTGAGTCATTCCCCTCTATTCCAGGTGCTGTTTGTCTTGCAGAATATACCCATGGGCGAAGTAGAAATACCTGGAGTTACTTTGAGTCAGTTAGATATAGAAAGCACTATTGCTAAGTTTGATTTGACACTTTCAATCACCGAAACTAACCAAGGATTGGTGGGGTCATGGGAGTATAATACAGACTTATTTGATGGATCAACCATTGAGCGTATGGCTGGTCATTTCCAGAACTTGTTGTCAGCGATTGTAGAAAATCCCCAACTTTCTGTAGCTGAATTCCCCCTGTTGAGTAAAGCAGAACAACATCAGCTATTGCTGGAGTGGAATGATACAGCAAGTGAATATTCCTCAAATAAATGTATTCATCAATTGTTTGAGTCACAGGTAGAAAAAAAACCCGATGCTGTAGCGGTGATGTTTGAGAACCAGCAGTTGACCTACCAGCAATTAAATCAAAGAGCAAACCAACTAGCACATCACTTGCAGAGCTTGGGAGTCGGACCAGAGGTGCTGGTGGGCATTTGTGTGCAGCGTTCTGTAGAGATGCTGGTTGGACTGTTGGGTATACTCAAGGCTGGTGGTGCTTATGTACCCCTTGATCCCAATTATCCCCTTGAACGGTTAACTTATATTTTGGCCGATTCGAGTGTGGAGGTGTTGCTGACCCAACAGTCTTTGCTTGAATCTTTGCCCCAAAATCAAGCACAGGTAGTTTGTTTAGATGCAGATGGGGGAGCAATAGAGCGAAACAGTCAGGAGAATCTCGATCTTGGAGTATGTTCAGATAATTTGGCTTATGCGATCTACACTTCTGGCTCTACTGGTAAACCGAAGGGTGTGCAAATTCAGCACAAAGCTTTGGTTAACTTTCTTGAATCAATGCAGCAAAAACCAGGTCTCGAATCAAATGATATTTTATTATCAGTGACGACCTTATCTTTTGACATTGCTGGATTAGAATTATATCTGCCCTTAATTACAGGTGCGCGTCTGGTTGTTGTCAGTCGGGAAATTGCCGTAGATGGAATACTTTTAGCACAAAGTATAGAAAAATACCAAGTAACTACAATGCAAGCCACTCCAGCAACTTGGAGATTATTGTTAACAGCAGGATGGAAGGGAAACAAACAATTAAAAATTCTATGTGGGGGAGAAGCTTTAGATATAAGTATAGCAGAAAAATTATTTAAAATTAGCCAACAAGTGTGGAATTTATATGGTCCAACAGAAGCGACTATTTGGTCTACTGTAGCTCAAGTAGATAATGATTTTAATGTTTCTTCTGTCCCTATTGGAAGACCAATTAATAATACCCAAGTTTACATATTAGACAAATACCTCCAACCATTACCTATAGGCGTACCTGGAGAGTTATACATCGGAGGTGATGGCTTAGCTCGAGGTTACCTCAACCGCCCAGAACTAACTAGTGGAAAATTTATCCCAAATTCCTTCTCTAATTCCCAATCCGAACGCCTTTATAAAACAGGCGACCTCGCCCGTTATGGTAGTGATGGGAATATTGAATTTCTTGGTCGCATCGATAACCAAGTAAAGGTGCGAGGCTTCCGTATCGAATTGGGAGAAATTGAATCTATCCTCAATACTTACCCCCAAATCCAACAAGCTGTAGTCATTGCCACAGAAGATATTCCTGAAAACAAACGCTTAGTAGCTTATGTAGTTAAATCCGATGAATCACTCAAAACCAATCAACTGCGTGAATCTCTTAAACAGAAACTACCAGAATACATGGTGCCTTCTGCCTTTGTCATTTTAGACACTCTACCCCTAACACCTAACGGCAAAGTTGACCACAAAGCTCTACCTGCTCCTGATACAGCCCAATTGCAAGAGAATTTTGTTCCTCCTCGGGATCTAGTGGAACTCCAGTTGACTAAAATCTGGTCAAACATTCTTAATATCTGCTCAGTAGGGGTTCGAGATAACTTCTTTGATATTGGTGGCAATTCCCTTTTCGCTATCCGCCTAATGGCTCAAATTGAAGAGCAGTTTCAAAGAAATTTATCTTTAGCAACTTTATTTCAAGGTCAGACAATTGAAAAACTGGCAACGGTACTCCGCGAGGTACCAGACCATATTTCCTGGTCTTCGCTAGTACCAATTCAAACGTCTGGTTATAAGCCTCCCTTCTTCTGCATAGCTGGCGGCGGCGGTAATGTTCTGTACTTTTATCATTTGTCGCGCTATTTAGGTCAAGATCAACCGTTCTATGCGTTGCAAGCCGTTGGTCTTGATGGAGAATCGGAACCTTTCACAAGAGTCGAGGATATGGGAGCTTACTACATTAAAGCAATAAAGTCTGTTCAAAGCCAAGGTCCATACTTTTTAGGGGGACATTCCTTTGGTGCACTAGTGGCTTTTGAAGTCGCCCAGCAATTACAAAAGCATGGAAATGAGGTGGCTCTACTCGCTATTCTAGATATGCATGCACCGTATACAGATAGACCAGAGCCTGGCAGCCATAAGCCAGATATAGATTGGGATAGCGGAAAAATGCTGACCAGCATTGCTGGCGTATTTGGCCGTATGTTTGGAAAAAACATTGATGTATCATACGAGTTTCTCCAACGGCTGACTTTTGAGGAGCAATTAAATTATGTTAACGAGCGATTTCAGAAGGTCAATCTTTTCCCTCCTGAAATTGGAGTTAAACAAATTCGCGGTCTTGTTCAAGTGGCTAGAGCAAATCAAAATGCTTGCTACGTTCCACAGGAGCTTTATCCAACTCAGGTTACTCTCTTTCGCGCTAGTGAGGAAGTGCCAATTGAACTTGCTCCTAGTGCGGATATTCATAGGCTCCTTTACGACAGTAGAAAAAACGATCCACTGTGGGGGTGGAGTGAGTTTTCTGCTGGAGAAGTGGAACTTCATACTGTTCCTGGAGACCATCTGACAATTATGACAGAGCCATACATTGGTGCTCTAGCCGAAAAGTTAAAATCCTCCTTAGAAAAAGCACAAACAGCTAACCCTATGGAGCGTCCGTAGCCTTATTTTTAAGGCGGTGTGGTGGGGCACTCAGCACTCCACAACACCGTTAAATTGATCCCGGCTTAAATTATAAACCCGTCCATAAATACAAAAATAGGAGAAGAATCATGAAATTTCCTGATGGGCCAAAAACACCAGCCTTGCTACAATCTATTAATATTATTGTTAATCCTCTCAATTACTTAGAGGATTGTGCTAAACGCTATGGAGATATCTTTACAATACGTTTTTTGAACTATCCTCCAACGGTGTTTGTCAGTCATCCCCAAGCCATGAAGACGATATTTACAGCAAACCCACAAACATTTAAGACAGGGGAAGCTATGAAAGAGTTACCAACCACTTTTTCAGGTGAAAATGCACTAATTTTGTTAGATGGCGATCTTCACAAACATCGAAAAAAAATGTTAATGCCTGCTTTTCATGGTGAGCGGATGCGAGCTTATAGTCAGTTAATTTGTGACATTACTAAGCAACAAATGACGCAGTGGAAAAAAGGAGAACAGTTTCACGTCCAGGGTTCGATGCAAGATATCTCACTGCAATTTATTATCCGTGCTATTTTTGGGGTAAATGAGGAAGCGAGCTTCCAACAGCTTAAGCAAACATTTATTTCACTTCTGAATTTGATGAGTAGTCCTTTGACCTCTATTGTTTTGTACTTCCATGCCCTACAGCAAGATTGGGGGCCTTGGAGTTTATGGGGACGTTTTGTACGCCTTCGCCAGCAGGTTGATGAAATAATTTATGCTGAAATTAAGCGACGTCGGGATAATCCCGCTTTATTAGGTGAAGATATCCTTAGCTTAATGATCAAAGCTCGCGACGAGCAAGGCGAGCCGATAAAAGATGTGGAATTGCGTGATGATTTAATGATATTGTTAATAGGGGGTCATGAAACGACTTCCATGAGTATAACCTGGGCATTGTACTGGATTCACCGCTTACCAAAGGTCTATCAAAAGCTTATGGCTGAGTTAGACACTCTTGGCGATAATCCAGATTCAAGTGCAATTACTAAGCTTCCATATTTGAATGCAGTCTGTCACGAGACCCTACGTATATACCCACCCACCATTTTGGGAGCGTATCGTATTGCCCAAAAGCCTATAGAAATTATGGGCTACCACTTTGATCCAGGTACATTCATTTTGCCTTGTATATATTTGACCCACAGGCAAGAAGATTTATATCCAGAACCGAATCATTTTAGACCAGAGCGTTTTTTAGAGCGACAGTTTTCAGCTTATGAATTTGTGGCTTTTGGTGGTGGAAGTCGTCGGTGTATTGGATATGCGTTGTCTTTGTTTGAAATGAAATTAATCCTGGCGACAATTCTCACTAACCTAAAACTAGCCCTACCTGATAACCGTGTTATCAAGCCTGTACGTAGCGCTTTTACTATTGCACCTTCTCCAATGTATATGATTACTGCCTAACAGCTATTATGGAAAACCTAGAATTAATAACGAATAGCACTGTAGATTGTGAGTATGAGCTTTCAAATTTTGATATCACAGTTGGAAAGTTGAGTCCTTATTCTGGGATGATCACTTGGTACCAAAATAGAATTGATGCTCCCAGACTGAAAAAAGCATGTCAACAAATAGTTGATAGCGTACCAATTTTAGGAGGGAGATTAGTAAAGAAATTGTTTAGCCCCATAAAGGTTGTCTGTCAAGCCAAAAAACATGGTATTGGTTTTATTGAGGTCGATCTAGGTAAGCAAGAGATAAATCTTGATAACTTATTAGAGGCAAAAACCTATCTAAAAAATGTTTTCAATATTCCAGAAAAAAGTGGAGATGCTATCAATACAGATGCGCCATTAATCTATGTAATTTTGAATTATAATCAAAATCATAGTGGCATAACTTTACTGATCAATCATTGTATAGTTGATGGTGGAACGTATTTCCAATTGTTAGAACATTTAGCTAAAGCTTATGGAGATCCAGATTATGTTTCTAAGTCTGAACCACTATGGACAGTAAACTTTAACAAAATAGACGATTTTATCAATGCTAGATTGAAAGAAATGTCATGGAACGAGAAACTGCTAAGTCCGACATCTTTCTTTGCTTATATTTTGAGATTTTTGTTCGTCAATAAAAGTGATTGGAGTTATATTAATTGTATCTTAACAAAAGAAAATTTAGATTTAATTAAGCAAAAAATTCAAAATTTGTATGACGACGAAACTGTGTACAGTACAAATGATGCTTTATTTGAATTCTTATCAGTTACTCCTATAAAACGATTTATATTTTTTGCCAATTTAAGATCTAAAAAAGTCGGTATACCAGAAAATTATTTAGGAAATGCTGAAGCTATAGTATCAGGTTTAACTCAACCAGAAAATGACTATATGTTAAAACATTATGATATTAGAAAAACAATCAATGAGCTTCCCGGAATATATACTTTTTTGCCAGTTTTAAATAGCAACTACTTAATGATAAATAATTTGAGTAAATTACAAAATTTACCGAGTTTTGGTGAAAACAAGGTCATTCTTCAAAAGTTCTTTGAATTTGACGATAGACCTTTAGATATATTCTCATCTGCCTGTAAAGGTGCCCTAATATATAGATTGACACAAAATAAATATTTCTTAATGTATTTCAATTTAAAAAATGTTGTATCCCAAGTGGAAAATAAATTAAGAGACATTGGTGTAGAAGAGATCGTTCTTGAAACATCCTGAAGAAGAGCTGATCTGCTACAACTATATAGCAGTCCTAAATGATTCGTGAAATATATTGGCCAAAGCAAACGCTGTAACCCTTGCTCAGCAAAGATTCCAGATTTTGCTAATTTTACAAATGATTTAGGATTGCTATATTTGGTAATAAAGCTAGTTTACTGATCCGTTTAATGAATGATTAATGAAGGACGAATTTTATGAAAACTGACACGAAATTTAGCTCTTTGATAGACCTGCTACGTTATAGAGGAACGAATGAAGGCAACCAAAAAGCCTATACGTTTCTTCTTAATGGACGAATAGAGGCAGATAGTTTGACTTATGGAGAATTGGAAAAGAAGGCGCGAGCGATCGCAGCTCAACTTCAGATAATGGGGATAACCAAGGGGGAGCGAGCATTACTACTCTATTCTCAGGGTCTGGATTTCATTTGTGCTTTCTTTGGATGTCTATATGCAGGAGTCATTGCTATTCCGGCTCCTCCACCTGATGCAATTCGATTGAAGCGAACTCTGCCTCGACTTCAATCTTGTCTTAAGGATGCCGAAGTTTCTCTAGTGCTGACTACATCTCAAATTTATTCTCAGTTCCCAGGTGAATGGCAAAAAAACTTTGACTATAATAATATCTTATTGCTGTTTACTGAGGAGATATCAGAGCAACTAGCAAACCAATGGCAAGAATTAAAAATTAATCTAGATGCCATAGCTTATTTACAATATACTTCTGGGTCTATATCTACGCCGAAAGGAGTTATATTGACCCATAACAATGTAATCCACCATTCTGCCTATATCAAGCAAGCATGGAACTACACTTCAGATAGTATTGCAGCTACTTGGATGCCTTACTTCCATGATTATGGTTTGATTGATGGACTGATACAGCCTATTTATTCTGGTATTACTTGTTACGTAATGTCACCATTGACATTTGTGAGAAGACCGACCTGCTGGCTAGAGGTTATTTCTAAGTATAAGGTAACCCATAGCCAAAGTCCAAACTTTGGCTATGACTACTGTGTTCGTCAAGTTACATCAGAACAATTAACTAATTTAGATCTTAGGAGTTGGAGAACAGCTAGTAATGGAGCAGAGCCAATTCGTAAAGACACTATAGAAAAATTTATTAAAACCTTTGAACCTTGTGGGTTCCGTCCCACAGCTTTTTTTCCAGCTTATGGTCTTGCAGAAGCAACTTTGTTAGTTGCTACCAAGCCTCACAATGATGTGCCTGAAATTGCTTCAATTGCTGCATCAGCACTAGAGAAAAATCAGATTGTTGAGTGCGATAGAAATCAAAAGGTAAGTCGATATGTGGTTAGTTGTGGTTTCCCAATTTGTGGAATAAAAGTACTTATAATCAATCCCAATACTTTAACTAGGTGCGCACCAGATGAAGTTGGCGAAATTTGGATATCAGATTTGAGTGTTGCTCAAGGTTATTGGAATAAACCAGAAGAAACAAAGCATACATTTGAGGTATATCTAGCAGATACTGGTGAAGGTCCATTTCTACGTACTGGTGACTTGGGGTTCATCAAGGATGGTCAGCTATTTGTCACCGGGCGCTTGAAGGATATAATCATCATTCGAGGTCGCAATCATTATCCTCAGGATATTGAATTTACGGTTGAACAGAGCCACCCAGCACTGCGTAAAAATTCTGAGGCAGCATTTGGGATTGAGGTAGATGGCGAAGAGAAATTAGTCGTTGTTCAGGAGGTGCAGCAAAGTTGGCTGCGAAAACTGGATTTCGATGAAGTAAATGGAGATATTAATCAGGCATTGAGAGAGGAACACGGACTAAGGGTTTATGCGATCGCATTGATCAAACCAGGTAGCATTCCTAAAACTTCAAGTGGCAAGATAATGCGTCAAGCTTGTCGGATTAAGTTTCTAGAGGGAACTTTGGAAGTTATAAATTCAGGTGGTAGTAATCCAGAACACTTAAGAGAACTAACTGTTATGAGTGTTATGAAGGCAACTCCAAAAAATCGGGCGCATCTGGTGTAGGGACAAGAGTACGATGTAGAAAGCTTAGTGTCACTTTAGGCATAAATTGACTAAAAATTGTGGTGTTGCTGAATACAAAAATGGTATTTGAAAAATAAAACCATGTAATGCCCTAAATCTCATAGTAATAAAACTCATAACTATGGTCATCAAAGAGCAAAACAAAGATATAAATGCAACGAATTTGTAATAAAATTTATAGAGGTAAAAACTGATGGTAGTTACGATTAAAAAAAACTAAATTGGTCAGCCTAAAAGCGATGCAGAGGTGCGACCCGTGGCGAATTTAATTACGGGTCAAGCGCACCTAAGCGGTCTTGGGGGTTTTCCCCACTCGCTATTGCATCAAGACAATTTTGGATTTATTAATTAGACTTATTATTTATTATTTAATAAATAATAAAATTCCCCTTTATGATCAAACCATTTTATAATTAATGAACACCATAAATTCAATGGTTTATTGTCAATAAATAAAAAAAATTAATAAAGCTGGCCTTGTCTTGATGCAGTCGCTTATTGGGGTAATCACGGCAGTCGCTCATGGGGGAAGCCCCCAAAACCTCGCTGCATCGCTATTGTGCTTATTGACGCTTTTTCACATATATATATTGTTTATTTAATTTAAAAAACACTATATATATGATTAAAAAAATTAGATGCGTTTACCCTGTACCCTGTAAAAATACCGTAAATTAGCAACGCCGAAAATTCAGTAATTAATGAATAATTAATCTGGGGGGGCGACAAGCGCCCTGTAACCCTTGATATATCTTAAATTGAGCGAATTATGGTAAAAAAAGATAGGTCATAACTTGTCAATACGACCTATCAATTGAAAATGGTACCAGAATTATATCAAAAACATCTAAAAAATCTCCTTTCTGAATCTAAATTATTGTTTTTATACCTTATAATAATTATACAAGACACCAAAAATGTCAAATTTGAAAAAATCGCAGAGTCACTCCCTTTACCCATTAAATTTAGCTCACGACGTAAAAAAGTACAGATATTTTTGTCGTTACCAGTATTTCAAATAAAAATTTTGTGGTTTCCAATTATTCGAGAATGGACAAATAAAACATTCACTAAAGATCAAAAAATCTATTTGGCTATGGATAGGACTAATTGGTTTGAAGTTACCGTAAGACAGTTGAGCCTTTAATGTCGGCAGGCTATGAGTAAAAGGGGTAATACCAAGTCCGGTTGTCAAAACCCACGTATAATATAGAAAAATCGATGGAGACAAAATTGATGCCCAAAAAAGCTGCCCTAGCTAATCATTATAGTTCGGACGAACTGAAACAGAAGTACCTCAAAAGTAAAGATTCAGTCGAATCAAGAAGATGGCATTTACTTTGGAAAGTCTCCTTAGGTTGGACTATTAAGACTAGTGCTATAGCTGTAGGTATTAATTATGATTATGGCAAATAAATCGTCAAAAAATATAATGATTTTGGAGAACAAGGAGTGCAAAATTTAAAAAATAAGCACAGACAGCATAGGGGAGCTAAAAAACCACTACTAAGGGAATATCAACTTAAAAAATTAGCCAAATAACTAGAATCAAGACCATCAGATGGAGGGATGTGGACGGGTCCAAAAGTAGCTCGTTGGATAGAAAAAGAAACTGGAGTGAAAAAAGTGTGGAATCAGAGAGGATGGGATTACTTAAAAAAGCTCAGATTCTCATGGCATAGTCCGAGACCCAAACATAGGAAAGGAAATAAAATAGATCAAGAGGAATTTATTAAAAACCTACCAATCAAAGTAAAAAAACTTGAACAAGCCCATCTAAACTCAGAAATAAAACTTTGGTTTTTTGATGAACATAGAGTCGGTTTAAAACCGATATTGAGAAGCGATGCAGCGCGGTCTTGGGGGTTTACCCACTCGCTATTGCATCAAGACAAGGTATGGTCGAAAATAGGAGAAAGACCAATTGCGATTGTTCAACATCGCTATCAATGGTTGTATGTCTATGGATTTGTCCAACCGAAGACCGGAAAAACTTTATGGTATTTAATACCCAGAGTAAATACTGAATGGTTAAACCTAGTCTATAAAAGCTTTGCTAAAGATGTAGGCATTTCTCCAAAAAAAAAGTGTTGTTAGTAGAAGATAATGCTGGATGGCATCGCAGTAAAAAGCGATGCAGCGCGGTCTTGGGGGTTTCCCCCACTCGCTATTGCATCAAGACAGGGAGAAACTCCTTTAGGAATTCAAGTCGAGTTTTTGCCTCCATACTCTCCAGAATTACAACCCGCCGAAAGACTGTGGAAATTAGTGGATGAACCTTTAGTAAATAAGTGTTTTGATACGATTGATGAAATCGAAGAATTCTTAGCAAAACGTTGTAATGTTTTGAGTGAAATGAAGGAAGAAATTATAAATTTAACTTTCTATCATTGGCTAGCTTCTATTTAAGTTTTTTTTAAGGGTGGTATGACAACCGGATTTAGTATTACTGGTTAGTCGGCAGTCACAAATATCGTCGGGGAGACTCTCGGAGTAGGATATCTCTCCTAGTTTTGTGTGATAAATCCCCGCAGCAGAAACTGCTGACTTTGGGATGTAACAAGACTGGATGGGGTTTTTGCGAGATCTGAATTTAACTCGATTAATTTCCGAAGTCTTTTTGTACTTTTTCTTGGCCTCCCGAACAGCAGTGCAAGCATCCTTTATCGCTTATCGCTATAGACTTAATCTGATAAGGTACTGCTTTGCACCCTCGGGGAGGTCGTTCAATATACCGGTCTTGATAGCTTTCCAGTTAGCTTTAACTTCGCTATCCTGAAGGATTTTGACGGTCTTGTTGAACACATAACGGGACACTCCAAACCACTGGCGAATCATCAATCTCTGTTCAGGACTTAGGAACACTCGAATCTTCTTTGATTTTCTTACCGTACTTTCGGAGTCCGTGGAGAGGCCGCGATAAGACGTGAATGATGGAGAGAATATCTGCGGTGAGTTCTGATCCTCGACAGCTTTCAGGTTGGTCGGATCCCATGATTTTTCCACCGTTGAGACCGACCGGAGATGAAACCTTAGAGTAGTGCAGCCTTACTACAAAACCTTTACCCTATGCTGCATAATTTACCAACTATAAAGGCTGCACTACTCTTACGGTAACTTCTAACCAAGTATTCAAAAAGTTTAAAACCGAATCGGGTGAGTCTGTCTCTACAGGCAACAACAATTGTGAGCTGACCTCCTTGCATAAGTCGCTCCAATATGGCTCGAAGCCCTTTCCTTTTGTAGTTGAGTCAACAGCCGACGTCTTTGATGATTTCCGCTTCCGGGAAGAGGGAATGCATGTAAGCGATTTGTCTGGCCAGGTCGTCTTTCTGTTTTTGGCTGCTGAGGAGGCAGTAACAGATCGTGGCTGGTTTGGATGATTGTCGTCTACCCAAAGTGGCAAGACTAACTGTATCAAACATTCTGTAACCGCTTGGGGTTCGTTCGCACTTGATGGTGCCATTGTCTGCATACTTCCTTAGGGTGTTTTCCTCACGGGGTGACAAGCTAATTGAAAATCTTACAGGGGTTAGGTTTTAGGGGTTAGGTGTTAGGGAACATCGTCATGGCGTAGTAGTTGATTAAAACTATCTATGCAGTTGGATTGGTGAAAATTGCTTCAACTGCTGGGAAATACAACAACACGAGTCGCTGTAATTTTCCCAAAACCTAAAACCTAAAACCTAACACCTGCCTAGGTTTGAGCTTTGTTGTCACCCCTTGAGGGTGTTTTCCGAAAGTCCCGTAAGTTCGACCGCCTTAGGTCGTGGTACTAATGTCATGACTCGATTCTAGCAATTCAAGGGATTATTGGCTAGACTTAGTAATACTTTTTGATACTGTCCACTAACCTTCATCCTTTGATTGGTAGGTCATGATGGATAGAGGAATACGGAATAGTGTAGTGGCTAGTTTGGATAAGCCAAACTTAAATTTAAGGGATTTGGGTAAGTCTTGCCAGGATACCGATACAAAACCGAAACGGGTGTAAAATGGCGTCAGCCAACCCATACATTCGAGATAAAGAGGCTGAGTTGCCTCTTTGATTAGATTTTCCATAAGATAACTCCCCAATCCCTGATTGCGCCACTTAGGTGCCACAACCAAACTCCCCAATTCTTGGGCATCGGGAAAGTTGCGCAATTGTCCACAAGCCACCACACGCCCCTCAAATTCAATCACCCGAAACTGAGTCCAACGTAACTGGGTAGGCTCTAGTTTAGCAATCAGAATTAATTTAAGAATTGCCCAGGTATCCTTAGCACAGGCAGGCCGGAAAATACATCCTGGTGGTAACGATGGAGATGGTTTAGTCATCAGCTGTTGTGAATTGACTTTTTGTTCATGGTTGACCATCAACCGTCAACCGTCAACCGTCAACCGTCAACCATCAACCATCAACAACAAACCCTCAGCCTGTCAATTGATCAGTTACCAATTTCATAGGTTAGTTGTGATCTCCGTCAGCGCTGACCCAATACAATTATTGCTACACTCAAAGAAAATTCTGACTGAATGCAAGAGACTGCTCAATATTCCTGTGCCTATTGTGGTGAAACCAATTTGACCTTTGTAGATCTAAGCGCTGGTGAACAGCAATCCTATATCGAAGATTGTCAAGTCTGCTGTCATCCAAATATTTTGTATGTAAGGGTAGATCAAGAAACTCTCGATATTGAGATTGACAGCGATTATGATGGCTAACTAAAAGGCAGATTGACCCAAGTTCACTCTTGGTAAGGATTTATGATGAGATTTGTGGCTAGCATGGTGCGTCTACCCAAGACCTTGCTACTGATAGGGACAGTGGCGAAGCTCACCCATTTGCTCAATCTTAAGGTAAATGCCCATGCCCACTCATGCACTATTATGCTCCAAGCAGTTGCTAGGGGGACTATACGTTAACGAAGAGGAGGAACACTCGGTATTTCCTCTGAAACATACAGAGGTTTACGCCAAAATCACTGGTCACATGTCACGGGTAGAGGTGACACAGACCTTTGATAATCCGTTCAGCGAACCCTTAGAAGCGGTCTATATATTTCCACTACCAGATGAAGCGGCGGTGGATGAGATGGAGATTAAATTAAGCGATCGCATAATTGAGGGCAATATCAAAAAACGGGAAGATGCTCAAACTATCTACGAGCAAGCTTGCAGTCAGGGGCGGACTGCGGCACTCTTAGAGCAAGAACGGGATAATATTTTTACTCAATCTCTAGCTCACATTAAACCAGGGGAGCAAATTGAGGTCACCCTTCGCTATACCGATCAGCTACAGTTCCAGGGGGGTAATTATGAATTTGTCTTCCCAATGGTAGTTGGACCGCGTTTCATCCCTGGTACTCCCATTGATGAGAGTGGGGATACTGACTGCGTTCCCGATGCTTCCCGGATCACTCCACCCTTGATTCCGCCAGACATGCGCTCAGGTCATGACATTGGAGTAACTATCGATATTGACGCTGGAGTAGCAATTACAGAGGTTTGTTCTACCTCCCATCAGATTAACATTGAACAACTCAACATTGAACAAAAGGGGCAAATCCTGCGGGTCAAACTGAGTCAGGAAGATACGATTCCCAACAAAGACCTGATTCTACGCTATGGGATTGCCAAGGAGTACACTCAAACAACAGTACTTACCCACTCAGATCAACGGGGCAATCATTTTGCTGTGTATCTTATCCCCGCGTTGGACTATAGCACCGATGAGATTGTGCCAAAGGATGTGGTCTTCGTGATCGATACCTCTGGTTCTCAAATGGGGGATCCTCTGCTAAAGTCTCAGGAATTGATGCGTCGGTTTATTAATGGACTCAATCCGAAGGATACCTTTACCATTATTGATATTTCAGATACTGCTACCCAGCTATCTACCAAACCCTTATCGAATACCCCCCAAAACTGTAGAAAGGCGATTAACTACATCAATCAATTAAAAGCCAACGGTGGTACTTATTTACTCAAAGGTATTCGTAACTTGCTGAATTTACCAGCTGCACCAGAGGGACGACTACGGAGTATTGTACTGCTAAGTGATGGCTACATTAGCAATGAGAATCAGGTACTAGCAGAAGTACAGCAACAGCTTAAACCTGGAAATCGCATCTATAGCTTTGGTGTCGGCAGTTCTCCGAACCGGTTTCTGTTGAATCGCTTAGCTGAAATTGGACGGGGAATAGCTAGAATGGTGCGTCAGGATGAACCAACTGAAGCAGTAGCGGAACAGTTTTTCCGTCAAATAAATAACCCAGTGCTAACCAATATTCACGTTACCTGGGAAGGCTCAGGGGAAGCAATAATTTATCCCAATCGCACTCCGGATCTATTTACCCAGCAGCCTTTGGTTATCTGTGGACGTATTTCTCCCATTCAAGAGTTCCAGGCAGAACAGTTGCAGGTTAGCAAGTTGAAGGTTGTTCGCGTAGCGTGGCCTTTTGGCCAAAGTTTGGAAAATAACCAACCCAACTCGAAGGCTACAGGCGAACAACTTTCAACCAAACAACCTACCCGACTTGAAGGCCAAAGGGGAACAACCTTGGCCAATAGGCCACGCTACGGGAACAACCCAAACCAACCTTCAACCTTCAACCCAAACCAACCTTCAACCTTCAACCCAAACCAACCTTCAACCTTCAACCCAAACCAACCTTCAACCTTCAACCCAAACCAACCTTCAACCTTCAACCCAAACCAACCTTCAACCTTCAACCCAAACCAACCTTCAACCTTCAACCCAAACCAACCTTCAA
The DNA here is from genome assembly GCF_010671925.1 of Moorena sp. SIOASIH. Classification (GTDB taxonomy): domain Bacteria; phylum Cyanobacteriota; class Cyanobacteriia; order Cyanobacteriales; family Coleofasciculaceae; genus Moorena. Next base: position 82,129 of record NZ_JAAHIH010000011.1, read on the forward strand.
CCTTCAACCCAAACCAACCTTCAACCTTCAACCCAAACCAACCTTCAACCTTCAACCCAAACCAACCTTCAACCTTCAACCCAAACCAACCTTCAACCTTCAACCCAAACCAACCTTCAACCTTCAACCCAAACCAACCTTCAACCTTCAACCCAAACCAACCTTCAACCTTCAACCCAAACCAACCTTCAACCTTCAACCCAAACCAACCTTCAACCTTCAACCCAAACCAACCTTCAACCTTAACCCCAAACCAACCTTGGCCTTTCGGCCACGCTACGCGAACAACCCCTACTGGTACTCTCAGAATTACGGGTACTAGGGCCGATGGTAGTTACTACGAGAAAAGATTTAACCTCAATTTTGATCAAGCCGACAATCCAGCCATTGCTCAGCTTTGGGGTAGAGCAAGGATTAAACACCTGATGCAGCAAATGTTGAGCTGTGAAACCAAAGCTGGGGTAGAGGCAGTGACCGCAACAGCGTTGAGTTATCAACTATTGTGCCAGTACACCGCTTTTGTGGCTGTCAGTGATCAGGTACCGGTTGCAGGAGAAAGCCACCTGATATCGATGCAAGTACCAGTAACAATCCCAGAAGGAGTTAACTGGGAAGGCATGATCAAAAGTACTTTTGCTAGTGCAATTCAGGATAGACTCAGGCTACAGAAGTGGCGTTCAGGGTTGAGAGCAGGGGATAAGGGGAGCCGCAGACAAGCAGGAATTGACATCAATTCAAAACCATTTCCTCATGACCAGGGGAAAAAGGGGACACCTAAGAACTCTAAGATTAACCGATCTTTACTGTTTTCCCTCTCTGCCTTGTCTTCTCCCACCGCCTGGTCTTCTCCTATCCCAAGGTCTGTCCTACCAATAAGTGAATATAGGAAATTAGGGGTTAAAACCAAAGCTTGGATTCAACAGTCAGAGTATAGGCAAAACAGGTCCAAGGAATCTAAGCTAACTAATGATAATGATAATATTTATGCTACCGGTAAGGCATCAGAAATTATCCCTCAGGAGTATATTACTTCTAAGACACTTCAGGATAGAGACAATAATAATGATAATATATATGATAGCCATCAGGCATCAGAAAGAATCACTGAGGACTATTTCAGCACTAAATCACCAGATAATTTTGAATTGACCTTGGTCTGTCCTAGATTGATTCAAAAGGTGAAGTCAGAGATATTAAGCTCAGCGGCAATCAGCCATCACAGGTTACAGTTGGTCAGAGTTAAGGGATTAGATGAAATAGGGACAACTTGTTTAACTCAACATCTGCAACGGTTGAACCTACCCCTAGGGGTAGCTGGTGAAATTGTCTTCGAGTTCCTAGTGCGTAGAGGTCGCGTGATCAGGGTGATGTGGGATGAAGCAGCCTCTACCCTGACGGAATCCCAAATGATTGATTTGATTAAGCGATCGCTTTCTTGTTGGAGAGTTCCCCAAACCTGTGTAAAGAGCGTGTGTTTAACCTTACGGATTAACGAAGGTGCAACTCAATGACATCTTGCTTAATCGTGAGATCATAATCTTGATAGAAATTGTGTCCTAGCAGTCCAATTGACAGGGATGGACTCACAGCAACCAGTAGGTTGTTAGCCACAATACCTCCTGCGGCAGCGGATGCCAAGCGACCCAGGGGTACATCAATTGTACCATTAGCTGTATCCATCGTGGCAGTTCCTTCTGGCTTCAATGCCAAAGCTTTTGCCATTTTTGGGGTAATTGTCACGACGGATGCTCCTGTATCAACCACCATTTCAAAGGTTCGTTTACCATTAAAGGTGACATCAATCACAGGAGTGTTATATACTCGGCGTTTGATCGGGATTGTAATCACCCCTGAACTGTTTGGCTTTGAAATGCCGCAAAGTTTGCCAAGGTCAATCAGATTGCCATTGGCATCCCGCATGAAACAGGGTAAATCGATTTGAGCGTTAGAAACAGCAGGAGTCAGGGTGCTGGTTGTGATTACAAATAATGTTGTTAATAGTTGGATTGGTAAATAGGGTTTCACCTGATTTATCTACTCCATAATTTTTGATTAGTACAAACTTTTAGGAAGGATTAAGGATGAAGGCTGACTCTGGACTTATCGCCTAATCCTAGATTACCCAGGGAAACTTTTAAACCAACACTACTCTTAGAGAGAGTTTATAGATAAACTTTAATAATAGCTAATCGGTAATAAATCAATTAGCAGATAGGGAATCGTTGTTGGCTCGTTATCGGGCAAAGTTTGGGGAGTTATGCTGATAGCTGGCACTATTACAAAAAAACTTAATAAAGGAATTCATAACAATCGATTTGAGTACTGAAATCGATGCAGCTTCGGAACAGGGGAGCCAGCGCTAGCTGCACATCTAGCATCGGCCAGCCATCCCCACTGGGTCAAGGATTGCCCATTGGCGCACGCTACGCGATTGGCCGTAGGCCACGCTAAAAGCGATCGCCTTTGGTGCTCAAACAGTTGAGCGAACCATGGGCTTACTGCCTGTTGTCACTCTGTTTTTACTGTGCGATCGCACTCAAGTTTGGCCACTCCCACCATCCCTTGAGTTCCTGCCAAACCCGTTCCATGGGATTAACCTCCCGGCAGTCAGATGGATCAAACCACCGGATGACATGGTCACTCTGATCATGAGCTCAGTTCAGATTCACTGGTAGCTACCGCCGGTTATTCAGAACTATCTTCGACTTTGGTGTTGGACTCAGACTGCCCATTCCCTACTGCTGGTTCTTCCGAGATCTCCTCAACCACAGTAGTGAACTGAGATTCCTTTGGAGTTACCGCCGGTTGTTCAGAACTATCTTCGACCACAGTAGTGGACTCAGACTCCCCGGTCTCTACTGCCTGTTCTTCCGATATCTCCTCGACCACACTAGTGGATTTTGATTCTCTTGGAGCTACCGCCGGTTGTTCATAACTATCTTCGACCACAGTAGTGGACTCAGACTCCCCGGTCTCTACTGCCTGTTCTTCCGATATCTCCTCGACCACACTAGTGGATTTTGATTCTCTTGGAGCTATTGCCTGTTCTTCCGATATCTCCTCGACCACACTAGTGAATTCAAACTTACCGGTCTCTACTGCCTGTTCTTCCGATATCTCCTCAACCACAGTAGTGGACTCAGATTCCCTCGGAGCTACCACAGCTTCCTCTGATGTAATGTCCAGTTCCTCTAGCGCTTCAGGTGAGGGGCTAGGGGTGACAGCGGAACGTCCGAAGAAACTGCCAAAGCGACTCCAGATGTTTAATTTTGGCTTTTCTGATGATTCAGTCCCAATAGTTGCTTCCTCAACTGGTGCTGGGGTTTCACTGGCAGGAACCAGCTCTTCTGCTTCCAAAGTTGTTTCCACCTCAGGTAGGTTGGGCTCAACCTCAGGAGTTGCTTCCTCCAGAGTTATTGGTAGTTCACTGGGTGTTACAGATTCCTCTAGTTCTGGTATTTGCTCTGTTTCAGTAGGGGCTAATTCCCCTGGTGATGTAGTGTTTTCTTCTGTAGTTTCTTGTTCTATGGAAGTCGGTTCAGAGGTGAGAGGTTCTTCAACTATAGGAACAACCGAGGGTATTGGTGTTGGCTCTACTGTAGGCGAAGTAGTCAGTGATGGACTCGGAGTTGGTGTCTCTTCTGGTACAGGTATTGGGTTTGCCGGTGGCTGATAGTTGGGGTCTACAATACCACCAGCTTGCTCAGCTGAGAGTTGACCTAGTACTAGCTGGGAAAGGGTGTCTTCACCGTTAGGCTGGTAGTTAATCACCTCTACTGTGTTGTTAAAAACATTCTTGACTGGGTTGCCCTGTTGATCGAGAAACTCTAACTCTACCCAGTTTTTGCCCTCTTTAAACCCTGTCAGATAAATCGATTCCCAACGGTCGAGTAGGAAACTTTGACCGTTCACAGTAACCCGAATCTGCCAATCAACACTATCATCATCTAGATTGTCTTGAGCCACTAGCTGGAGAGGGGTATTACTCAAGGGCGTATTCGTCAAATAGAAGTCCAGCATAATCGGCTCGGCTCCGTAGTCGCCTTTTGGAACGCTGTAAGTTAGGAGTGGCAGGGCTGGATCTGGGTTGTTGTCGTCAGTTTTAGTAAAGATATGAAATGTGGTCTGGGCATAGGCACCTTCATTTTTGAAGCTCTCATCCCAGGGGCGAGAGGCAAATGCCCGCAGGGTATGGGTGCCAGGGGATAAATCCTCTAGGATTAGAGGTTGGTCTAGGTCATAGATGGCTTGGAAAGGTTGGTTGTCCAGGATGACGTTGAGATGAGGACCTATGCCTAAATCGGGATCTTGGAATATTGGCAAGTCCTGAACCTGAAATTTCACTGATACTGTTGTATCTTCGAGCACCATGTCATCACCAGGTCTGACAATGATGACTTGAGGCTGGTAAGCCTCTAGGCTCTGACTAAGTTCTTGAATAGCTAGGGGTGGCCCTACTTCTGATAACTGATTAACTTGGTTGGTTTGGGAGCTGGCATCAATGCCAAACCGCTTCGATGTCTTGATGCGATCGCTACCACAGGCCACCAGACCCCAAACTAAAATCGTTGTGATTAGGAAGAAAAAAAGTCTTTTCACCATGATTATCTGGCTGTTCCTACCCAACAAGCCATCTCCTTTGATCACCAGCCTTTAATCTTAACTTACAGGTTGACCTCTAGTCTTGCTGCTTGTCTAATGGTGTTGGTCTATGAGCGTTGGGGTTGCCTATTGGCAGGATGATCAGGTCTGTTCTAACTTTCCCCCTCTTGGTGCCCGTTCCCTTGGTTAGGGAACCTCCCCGAGGTCGCACCCCTATTCCAAGTCTTCCGCTTTTCTATAAATCTTCCGCTTCTCTATTAACCATACCCCTAGAGGTTCAACCCTTGAGGGTCGTCTGTCTAGATCGGGGACACTTTTTTTTTTTCAAAAAATATTTAGCATTTATTTACATTTTGTAACATTTTGAAGAAATTATCATTGAATTTTTCTATAGTTAGTTTTGATTTTTTGTAATTGCGGCTCAGACACAAACAGTGGTATATCTAGTGATACCGCTAATTGAGAATAATTGACAATTACCAAAAAAATTGTTAACTATTTTTAACTAAATTCAAAAAGGGCCTGAAGCAAGACCTATTATCTTCTAAGGGAGGTATCGGTTTTGACGTAAATTCAGAACAGGTCCTTGCTGCCGTGAGAAAGCAGTGATTAGAAAAGTGCTTTCTTATCCATAAAAATAAAACTCCCCTAGGGGTATTAGTCGTTCCTTGTCTAGAGAGGAGATTCCTCATGCCACTCGAGGTCGATAAAGACCCGGTACCAACTTCCTTTGAGAAGTGGGGTAAACCAGGTCATTTTGATCGAACCCTAGCGAGAGGTCCCAAAACCACCACTTGGATTTGGAACCTTCACGCTAACGCCCATGATTTCGATAGTCATACCAGTGACTTAGAAGACGTTTCTCGCAAAATATTTAGTGCACACTTCGGTCACCTAGCCGTTGTCTTTGTGTGGTTGAGCGGCATGTACTTCCATGGTGCTCGTTTCTCTAACTACGAAGCATGGCTGAGTGATCCCACTACTATTAAGCCCAGTGCTCAAGTGGTTTGGCCTGTTGTTGGTCAAGGCATTTTGAATGGGGATGTTGGTGGGGGCTTCCACGGCATCCAAATCACCTCTGGTTTCTTCCAGCTGTGGCGTGCTTCCGGTATCACCAATAGCACCCAACTGTACGCAACAGCTATTGGTGGTTTGGTAATGGCAGCCCTGATGCTATTTGCTGGCTGGTTCCACTACCACAAGAAGGCTCCGAAACTGTCATGGTTCCAGAGCGTGGAGTCGATGATGAACCACCACTTAGCAGTGCTGCTGGGCTGCGGTTGCCTAAGTTGGGCAGGTCACCAGATCCATGTGTCTTTGCCCATCAACAAGCTCTTGGATTCTGGGGTGGCTCCTAGTGAGATTCCACTGCCCCATGAGTTCTTATTAAATAAGGGCTTGATGGCAGATCTTTATCCCAGTTTTGCTCAGGGCATAACCCCCTTCTTCACCCTGAACTGGGGCGTCTACTCTGACTTCCTCACCTTCCATGGTGGTCTGAATCCAGTAACCGGTGGATTGTGGTTGTCAGATACCGCTCACCATCACCTAGCTCTAGCAGTCCTGTTCATCATTGCTGGCCACATGTACCGTAATTCCTACGGTATTGGTCATAGCATGAAGGAAATTCTAGAGGCTCATAAGGGTCCGTTCACTGGCGAAGGACACAAAGGTCTTTATGAAATCCTGACTACGTCTTGGCATGCCCAGCTAGCCATTAACCTAGCCATGGTAGGCTCTCTGAGCATCATTGTGGCTCATCATATGTACGCGATGCCTCCGTATCCGTACATTGCCACAGACTATGGTACTCAGCTGTCCCTATTCACCCACCATATGTGGATTGGTGCCTTCTGTATTGTAGGAGGTGCAGCCCATGGTGCTATTTTCATGGTGCGGGACTATGACCCAGCCAAGAATGTGAACAACCTATTAGACAGGGCTATCCGTCACCGCGATGCAATTATCTCTCACCTGAACTGGGTGTGTATCTGGTTAGGTTTCCATTCCTTTGGTCTTTACGTTCACAACGATACGATGCGGGCTTTGGGTCGTCCTCAGGATATGTTCTCTGATACGGCGATTCAGCTACAGCCAATCTTTGCCCAGTGGATTCAAAACATCCACAACCTAGCGCCGGGAGGAACTGCTCCCCATGCTTTGGAAACCGTTAGCTATGCCTTTGGCGGAGGCGTTGTAGAAGTAGGCGGTAAAGTGGCAATGATGCCGATTGAGCTGGGTACAGCGGACTTTATGGTCCACCATATCCATGCCTTCACCATTCATGTCACTGTACTAATTCTGCTCAAAGGGGTACTGTTTGCCCGTTCCTCACGTCTGATTCCCGATAAAGCTAACTTAGGCTTCCGCTTCCCCTGTGATGGTCCAGGTCGTGGCGGTACCTGCCAGGTATCTGGTTGGGATCATGTGTTCCTAGGCTTGTTCTGGATGTATAACTGCATCTCTGTGGTTATTTTCCACTTCAGCTGGAAGATGCAATCTGATGTCTGGGGAACAGTATTCCCGGATGGGACTGTGTCTCACATTACCAATGGCAACTTTGCCCAAAGTGCGATCACCATCAATGGCTGGTTACGGGACTTTTTGTGGGCACAAGCCTCAAATGTAATCACATCTTACGGCTCAGCTCTGTCGGCATACGGCATAATGTTCCTAGCTGGTCACTTCGTCTTTGCCTTTAGCCTGATGTTCCTATTTAGTGGTCGTGGGTACTGGCAAGAACTGATCGAATCCATCGTTTGGGCTCATAATAAATTGAAAGTAGCCCCATCGATTCAGCCTCGTGCTCTGAGCATCACTCAGGGTCGGGCTGTGGGGGTAGCTCACTACCTCCTGGGAGGAATCGTCGTTACCTGGTCATTCTTCCTGGCACGAATCCTGTCAGTGGGATAACTGCTTACCAGGAATCGATGCCAAACCTTGAGTGGGATACCATAACCTGTGTCTCGCCTGTCGATACCATAAGCAACCTGGAACTTCGGTTCCAGGGAGTTAATTAAGAAAAAACAATGAGCAGCATGATTGCATAAGTCTCATAGGTCAGCGAGGAGAATTTCCTTAAAGCATATGGCAACAAAATTTCCAAAATTTAGCCAGGACCTCGCTCAAGATCCGACAACACGTCGAATCTGGTACGGGATTGCCACAGCCCATGACTTTGAAAGCCATGATGGCATGACCGAGGAGAATCTATATCAAAAGATTTTTGCTTCTCACTTCGGCCATCTTGCAATCATTTTCTTGTGGACTTCTGGCACCCTGTTCCACGTCGCCTGGCAAGGTAACTTTGAAGAGTGGATTAAAGATCCTGAAACTGTCAAGCCCATCGCCCACGCGATTTGGGATCCCCAATTTGGCTCAGGGGCAATTGATGCCTTCACCCAAGCTGGTGCTTCTAACCCCGTAAATATCGCCTACTCTGGTGTTTACCACTGGTTTTACACCATTGGCATGACAACCAATAACCAACTGCATGGTGGTGCCATGTTCTTGTTATTGTTGTCATCCCTATTACTGTTTGCAGGTTGGTTGCACTTACAGCCTAAGTTCCGCCCCAGCTTGAGCTGGTTCAAGAATGCAGAGTCTAGGCTGAATCACCACTTGGCAGGTTTGTTGGGTGTTAGCTCCTTAGCTTGGGCAGGTCACTTGATTCACGTGGCTATCCCCGCATCTCGCGGACAGCACGTTGGTTGGGATAACTTCCTGAGTGTCAAACCCCATGCAGCTGGATTAGGACCTTTCTTTACCGGGAATTGGGGAGTCTATGCCCAGAACCCAGATACCGCTGGACACATCTTTGGTACCTCTGAGGGTGCAGGGACAGCGATTCTGACCTTCTTGGGTGGCTTCCATCCCCAGACTGAGTCCTTGTGGCTGACCGATATCGCCCATCACCACTTGGCGATCGCAGTGATCTTCATCATTGCCGGTCATATGTACCGCACCAACTGGGGTATTGGTCACAGCATCAAGGAGATTCATAGTGCCCACAATCCTCCGGCAGGTACTCCCTTTGGGGGAATGTTAGGTGAGGGTCACAAGGGTCTATATGACACCATCAACAACTCTCTCCACTTCCAGTTAGGGTTAGCTCTGTCCTGTTTGGCTGTGGTCTGTTCCTTGGTAGCCCATCATATGTATGCGCTGCCGTCCTATGTTTTCATAGCCAAGGATCACACCACCATGGCAGCACTGTTTACTCACCATGAGTACATTGCTGGTTTCCTGATGGTTGGAGCATTCGCTCATGGTGCCATCTTCTTTGTGCGGGATTATGACCCAGAGGCTAATAAGAATAATGTGTTAGCCCGGATGCTGGAACACAAAGAAGCTCTGATTTCTCACCTGAGCTGGGTAACTCTGTTCTTAGGTTTCCACACCTTAGGACTCTATGTCCACAACGACGTCGTGGTTGCTTTCGGCACCCCCGAGAAGCAAATCCTGGTTGAGCCAGTATTTGCTCAGTTCATCCAAGCGGCTCACGGTAAACTGCTATACGGCTTTGACACTCTGCTGTCCAATTCCGATAGCTTAGCTTCTGGCGCTGGTGCAGCTTACCTACCTGGCTGGATGGATGCCATCAACAGTGGAACTAACTCCCTGTTCCTGACCATTGGTCCTGGCGATTTCTTGGTACACCATGCGATCGCTTTAGGTTTGCACACCACCACCCTGATTCTAGTCAAGGGTGCGCTGGATGCCCGTGGTTCCAAGCTAATGCCCGATAAGAAGGACTTCGGTTATGCCTTCCCTTGTGATGGTCCTGGTCGTGGCGGTACTTGCGACATCTCTGCTTGGGATGCCTTCTACCTCGCCATGTTCTGGATGCTGAACACCCTAGGCTGGTTGACCTTCTACTGGCACTGGAAGCATCTGTGCGTCTGGCAAGGTAACGTGGCTCAGTTCAATGAGAACTCTACTTATCTCATGGGCTGGTTCCGGGATTACCTGTGGGCTAACTCTGCTCCGTTGATCAATGGTTACAGCCCGTTTGGAACCAACAACCTTTCTGTCTGGGCTTGGATGTTCCTCTTGGCACACCTAGTTTGGGCAACTGGTTTCATGTTCCTGATCTCGTGGCGTGGTTACTGGCAAGAGCTAATCGAAACCTTGGTCTGGGCACACGAGCGTACTCCTCTGGCTAACTTGGTTAGCTGGAAGGATAAGCCTGTTGCGCTGTCCATCGTTCAAGCTCGTCTGGTTGGTTTAACCCACTTCACGGTTGGTTATATACTTACCTACGCCGCATTCTTGATTGCCTCGACAGCTGGTGCATTTGGCTAATGGTTGCTGAAACTAGCTTTTTAGGTATTTAAATTGTAGGTAATTAATTTAAATCTCCTGCCTTCTGGTGGGGGATTTTTTATTATTTCCTCAGTTTTAGATCTACTGAATAGAATTGCATGGCTTGGCAGCCGCAAAAATATAGCGCTATATAAATAATGATTATCAGCGAAAATAATTTTGACAAAAACTATAAAATGTGGTAAAGAAAAGACAACTAGTGAATCATTTAAATGAACAACTATATCGCTCTGTTACTGATTCCCCCAGAATCAGGTAACTCTGCTCTACTTCAATCCTGCCATGCCATCTCGACAGTAGTACTCAGTACTGAGGGGGTCAGGTCGTCAGGGGGTCGCTGCTACTGTTCATAAATCACAAATAATTCGCAGATAGATAAATAAGTACAGGACTTATCCATCCAGAAGTGTAAAACCTCTGTAATTCTCTGATCCGTAGTTCCGAGATCCGAACTTTTATGAAAGACCTCAAGCCAAATGATTTACTTGATGGGCGTTATCGAGTAATTGATACCCTAGCCCAAGGTGGATTTGGGAAAACTTACATTGCCCAAGATACCCGCCGACCCACTAATCCCCAGTGTGTTATCAAACAACTGAAGCCACCTACCAACCATCCCAAATCCTTGGAAAATGCCAGACGTTTGTTCCGAACTGAAGCCGAAACTCTAGAGAGACTGGGGAAGCATGACCAAATTCCGATGCTTTTAGCTTACTTCGAGGAAGATGAAGAGTTTTACCTGGTTCAAGAGTTTATTGAAGGAAACACCCTCAGCCGTGAAATCAAACCTGGTCAAAGCTGGTCTGAAAGCCAAGTTCGTCAAATGCTTCAGCAAGTCTTGAGAGCTCTCAGCTTTATCCACCAAAATCGAGTTATCCATCGTGATATCAAGCCCGATAATATTATCCGACGACATCAGGATAATAAGCTTGTTTTAGTTGACTTCGGTACAGTCAAGCAAATTCGCGGACCCAACAATCAAGTCAGTGGCACAATCGCTGTTGGAACCCCTGGTTATATGTCCACAGAACAAGGTAGAGGTAATCCTCGTGCCAACAGTGATATTTATGGCCTTGGTATGATTGCTATCCAGGCAGTAACTGGCTTAACTATTAATCAAATTCAAGAAGACCCTAATACTGGAGAAGTGATTTGGGAACCTTGGGCAAAGATCAGTGATGATTTAAAGTCGATTCTTTCTAAGATGGTGCGCTACCATTTTAGGGAACGTTACCAGTCTGCCACAGAGGTTATACAGGCTCTTGAGTCATACCCACAAGTCTCAGTAGCACAACAGAAATCGGTACAACAGCCCACAATAATACAACCCACACTAGTTCCGCAACAGCACTCTCCAGTCCCCTCAACAGGTATTCCATCAATACCACAGTCTGGGCAACCTCAACCGACAGAGATTTCATTACCACCATCTCAACTTTCGGCAACAGCAGCCTCATCGGCGCAACCGTTTGGTGGGTCTCAGTCTTCGGGAGTTGGATCTCAAAACCCTCGTCGCTTCTTGCTTCCCATCGCTGTTGCCACTGCTGTTATTGGCATCGTTATCTATTTAATCTGGTTATTTTTATTTAATAACACTCCCAAGACTACGGAGTCACCCAACCCATCACCTCTTGCTACGAATGCTCAAATTACTCCAACTCCAACACCTGATCAGAGTAATATTCAAGCTCAAATTAGCCTTGGGGAAAAGCCACTAGTTAAAACAGAAGAGGTAGGCACTCCAAATCCCAAATTTCAAGCTGCCAAACAACAGGGTATGGCAGCCATGGCTGCTGGTGATTATGACAAAGCCGTGAGTGACTTTGAAGCAGCAATTCGGAAATACCCCAACGCTCCTGAAACTCTAATTTATCTCAATAATGCTCGCATTGGTAATCAGAAATCCTATACTATTGCTGTCGCTGGACCGATTGCTACTGACCCCGATGGCACATTAGCAATTTTGCGTGGCGTTGCTCAAGCTCAAGATGAAATCAATAAAACTGGGGGAATTAATGGTGTACCCCTCAAAGTAGTCATTACTAGTGATGATCAAAATCCCGATACTGCTAAACAAATTGCTTCAGCGTTGGTCAACAATCCGGAAATATTAGGTGTAATTGGTCATTCCGCTAGCAGTGTAACCTTAGCCGCAGGAGAAGTATATAATTCCGGTAAACTAGCCGCCATGTCTGCCGTTAGTACTTCCGTAAAGTTGTCAAACTTTAGCCCGTATGTATTTCGCTCAGTGCCAAATGATGCTTTTTCAGCCAGAGCCTTAGCTAACTACATGCTTACCCAGTTTAAAAATCAGAATGCAGCGGTTTTCTATAATTCTAAGAGTGACTACAGTAAGTCTCTCAGAACTGAATTTGTCACAGCGGTTTCCCTAGGAGGAGGACAAGTTGTTGATGAGATTGACATCTCCAATCCAGATTTTAATCCTGCTACACGTGTAGAACAAGCGATTCAGCGGGGAGCACAGGTGCTATTTTTAGCTCCTAACCCAGCATTTCTAGATCAAGCTTTGGAGGTTGTTAAGGTCAATGGTAAACGTCTAAGTCTGTTGGGAGGAGATGTAATGTATTCTCCCAAAACTTTAGAGAAAGGTGCAGAAAACGCTGTTGAAATGGTGGTAGCTGTTTTTTGGGATATTGATAGCAACCCTCAGTCAGACTTTGTCCGTAAATCCAAAGCCCTTTGGAATGCTGAGGTTAACTGGCGCACAGCCATGGCTTACGATGGAACCCAAGCTTTGATAGAAGCCCTCAAACGTAATCCTACTCGTGCTGGTGTTCAAGAAGCCCTATCATCCTCAGACTTTGTAGCGCCTGGAGTATCTGGTTCAATTCGGTTTTTGCGTTCAGGCGATCGCAATGGCTCAGTCCAACTGGTAAAAATTCTTCCCAAGCAGAACACTTCCAGCGGTTACGATTTCCTTCCCATACCCTCTAATTAGTTTTAGGAGTTTTAGTTAGCTGATAGCTGATAGCTTACTATAATTGTATAATAATTGTGTAATAATTGTCTAATACTTGTCTAATTGAACAAATTATACCGATTGCAACTGGAGTTTAGACTCAACTCCAGTTAGTCTAAACTCCAGAATAATGAATTATATAATCAACGTTATTCCTTAAAACATGAATTGTATTACGATTGAAGTGCTGACTATTGGTTTCAGACATCCTCTTAGGGGATATTCAGCGATCAACACTCAACACTTAAAACTCAATTTTTAAACACTAAATCCCCTGCGTAAACCCGGAGATTACCTATTTTCCAACCTAGAGAAATTGGTCTATTCCCATTAACTGGTTTGTATAGGTCAACGTGTTTTGACCAGTCATGTTTATTACCATTTCGGGTCAGAATTGGCAAATCATTTTTAGGATTGTAGGTCAGTTTAAGACTCTCACCAGTACTACCAAGCCACTGGACTTTACCTATCGCAATTTCCCGTAAATATAACTGACTTTTTTCCTTAACCGCCTGTTTAAAATCCTCATAGTTACCATGAGATTCTTCTTCTCCTACTTCTAGAGCAAACCCAGCATAGCTATTGCCTAGGGTTGTTGCTTTCAGAGTTTTTTCCTGACTATAGAGCTGGGCAAATTTCTGGTTCGGTATAGCCACCTCAGTATAGGTATCCAAATTAATCGAGCGAATCGCTAACCAGGTTTTCTCCAGTTTAAAGAACCAAATACCGTCTTCTATTTCTGCTTGAGCCGTCTTAGGTAATTGGAAAAAGAATGGTCTATCCGTAGCTGGTCTTAACCAAAGAACTAGGTTACGGTATTGCCCAACTTGGTCTCCCTGATTTTTTCCTGGCTTCACCCAATCACCACCAGTATTAGCAACAAAAAAATCTACACCCCGCTGTTGATTGTATGCCATTAGCTTAAATGGTCCGACATCACCATCAGGAAACTCACCCGCCAAACTCCCCAACTGATAGGTATGACCAAAGAAGGTGGTTTCCCAATATCCTGGTTTATCCTCACCTCCAGGTTTCCAATTTTCATAGACCGGTTTACTAGCCAGGATTTCCACAGGCTTCTGAAACTGCTTACGAGCTAACTTTACCACCGCCTGGGGAGGTCGATAGGCGCTAGTAATTACGTGAATCACATCCCGTTCTGGCTTAGGATTCACTAAGGTAACATCCCCAAAATAAAGCCAGAACAGACGGGCAGCACTGGCCCCGTAGACCACATTACTTTTGCCGTAATCCCGCTTAGTCGGTCCACCAAAACCACCTCGATAATATTTCACTGCTGCCGCCGCTGACATCCAATCTAGAGCCGCTTTAGCCAGTTGTTTCACCTCCGGCTCCTTCGCAAAGTCGTAGAGATTTAGATAAGCCGCAAAGGTGTGACCATGGTAAGTCTCTGAATCCCACTCTCCCATACCAATGTTGTATAACGCCCAGACATAGCGCTGAATTTTCTTTTTATACAGACGCCTAGTCTCTTCATTTCCGGTTTCCTCCGCCATCAGATAAACGGAAATCTCTCGCATTGCCCGGAGATTGTCCGTGTTGCGTCCATCCACCCAACCTCCTCGCACATCCGGTCCCCAACCATCACCACCTTTTCCCTTACCATAAATCGGGTGAGGACGTCCCTTGGGGTCTGTTTCTGTCCAGGTTTTGGCACCTTGACACTCCCCATGGCTATAAGCCAGGGGATTCTTGGTTCATCGAATTGTCTTGCTCAACCAGGCCGTGACCAAGAAGAGTAGAGGACAAATCTCCCCAAGCGTTACTTAAAGTTTCCGTGTGCCCCACGGTACTCAAGGCTCTATTAAGTATGTTTTTGGCGGCATTGTGATCGCGATCTAGACTGCAACCACATTTACAGGTATGAGTCCTGGTTGACAGAGACTTTTTAACCACCTCACCGCACTCGGAGCAATTTTGACTTGTGTAGGCAGGATTAACCGCAATAGTTAACTTGTTAAACCTTTGGCCAAAATGCTCTAACCATCCCCGAAATTGACGCCAACCAGCATCATTAATAGACTTAGCAAGGCAATGATTTTTTACTAAGTTTTTAACCTTCAAATCTTCGTAAGCGACCAAATCGTTAGATTGGATTACGCAACGCGCCAGTCTCTTGGCGTGTTCTTTACGTTGCCTACTTATTTTGAGGTGTGCCCTACCTAGTCTATTTCTGGCTTTTCCTCGGTTGACTGAGCCTTTCTTCTTTCGGGAAAGCCTACGTTGGCAAAACTTTAGACGTTTTTCGCTTTTGCGATAAAACCTGGGATTAGGTTCTGAATGCCCATCAGAGTCGGTGTAAAACTCTTTTAGTCCCACATCTAACCCGACAGCGTATCCTGTATTTTTTATCTCTTCAGTTCTGGTTACTTTTACGCAAAATTGGACGTAGTAACCATCCGCTTTTTTGACAATCCGAACTCGCTTGATTAGTTTCTGGTCAAACCACCACAAGTCCCAAGTCCCCTTGAGCTTTATTTTACCAATACCTTTTTTGTCGGTAAACTTGATAAACTTTTTGTCTAGTGGCAACTTCCAGCCAGATTGCTTGTACTCAACAGATCGGCAATGCTTTTTGAATTTTGGGTAGCCTTTCTTTCCCGGAACTTTCTTCTTGCAGTTATCGAATAAGCGCTTAATAGCACGCTCTACGTTCTCTACCGAAGCCTGACAAGCGTGGCTATTAAGGTCTTTAACAAATCCAAATTCATCTCTTAACTGAGTGTTGTAACGATAGAGTTCCTTTTTGCCAATCCCTTTGTTATCTATCCAGTAACGCAAGACTTTGTTTCGCACAAATTTAGATGTACGAATAGCTTCGTCTACGGCCTTTTGCTGAGATTTACTAAGGACGGCCTTGAACTCCATTGTCAACACTTCGATCACCTCCTTGACCTTATTCTTTACGTACCCTTATAGTATATACAAGCAAGATACATAATGTCCAGGACAAAATGAAAAATAAGTTTAAATACAATAAAAACATCGTTTATTCGTGCAAATACCACATTGTATGGTGTCCCAAGTACCGTAGGCCAGTACTCGTGGAAGAGGTAGAGACTAAACTAAAAGATCTCCTCTACCAAATAGCAGAAGAGATCCAAGTCGAAATTATAGAACTAGAGGTGATGCCTGACCATGTTCACCTGCTTTGTGAATGCGATCCACAATTTGGGATTCACAAAGTAGTTAAACGATTTAAAGGGGCAACCAGTAGGTACCTTAGAGAACAATTTCCTCACCTAAAAAGCCGACTACCTACTTTGTGGACTAATTCCTACTTTTTATCTACAGTTGGAGGTGCTCCACTTGAGACGATCAAAAGGTATGTTCAAAATCAAAAAGAAGTTTAGGGAATAAATTCCTGTTCGGGCTAACCCCATAGATGGAATCTAGGGGCTTGCGCCCTCAGGATTTTCGGTCAAACATTCGCTGTTTGTAGGTCGGGTCGAGAAATTGCCCAAAGAAGAAATATTTTCGGATTTGTCCCTTGAGGGTGAAAGCGTAATAGTAGTCAATACCCTCAGTATGTTGGTTATCTTGAGCTTGGGCATCTTCTGATTGCAGAAACTCTAGGGCTTTCTCCTGATTGCCAACAATAAAATCAAACATGGCATAGGGATAAGACCGCTTCTCATTTTCCCCGTAGTTGTTGCCATAGCCTTTACCACCGTAATACTGAATTGCCTGGTTGGCTCGCACCCAGAATTCTGATTCTAATTCAGGAGTCCACTGATTCCTATACTTGGTCGCAATCGGTAAGGGTTCAATATGAATTAGATCAGTAACAGATCTGCTAATCACTGGTTTAGCCTCTGACGCTGGTGTGGTCGGTATAACTTGGTGGGTACAGC
Source organism: Moorena sp. SIOASIH (assembly GCF_010671925.1). Taxonomy (GTDB): domain Bacteria; phylum Cyanobacteriota; class Cyanobacteriia; order Cyanobacteriales; family Coleofasciculaceae; genus Moorena. The sequence continues at coordinate 98,911 of NZ_JAAHIH010000011.1, forward strand.
CCAAGACAGCACCAGCCACCAAGGAAGCTACTAGTAAGTCACGAGATTTCCGAGATTTCACGAGATTTCACCAGTTTTAGCGATTGGCCTCAATTCTTACACAACAACCAAAACAGTACACCTGAGCGTCAACCCTAAATTAAACATCGGCACTTCACAATTTTTAATCATGGGCAATGGGGCTCAGAACCCCCAGGGATTGACAAATTCAGGATATAGTCATGTTCGATTTACTATTTGCTCGCAATTTGGCCACTACATTAATCATACTCACTGTGTTCATTCTTGGCATAGACAAGTTGTATCGGCAGGATCAAAAAGCTGGAAAACTCCAAAGGGTTCAGCACATGGAACACGCCCTTCGAGTCGGATTTGTGCTCAAGGCAACTCAATTCCGTTGACATTCCCTGAACTAGGTGTGGAATAGGAGCCAGTTCCCTAGTTCGACCCAAGTTACTGGTTTGTCAGATGGCTGTGAATATTAGTAGACAAGAGCCCTATAGTAACCATGGATAAGGCAAGTACGTAATTATTCGTAGGCCACTATTGCGAGTGGCTCAGAGATTTCCGAGATTTTGCGGATACGGTTTACTGTCATTTCCGATTACTGTTGTATATGGTAGTTTTAACCTTTTGCTGCATCCCCCTGGGGCACCCAACCGCCCATCAGGGGTTTTTTGTATTGAGTGTGGCTAAATTTTATGAGTTATAGTATGCTGTAGTCTTAACCGTAATTGAAGGAGAGCGCAGTGGGGAGTAGGAATCGGGGTTTGATAATGTCTAGATTAGGCTAACCGTCGCCACCCAGTCTTATCCCATAAATTCAAGGTCTCCCAACGTTAGTACACTTTTAATAATCTGCGAAAAATTCAAGCTAGACTAGTATTAGCCTGGGCAATACCTAAATTTTTCCATATAAAGGACAATTGATTTTAAGCTTTTTAATTTGTGTAGTCCTATAGCTTAACTTAAAATGTGACATATTTATGGATTTTTTTAAAAAAAATAAAAATTATCACTATATCATAGTCGTTTAATTTAAATTAGTAAAATTAGAATATTTTTTGAGTAAAAAAAAAATGAAATATGTTTGGTTATTTTACTATAAATAAATACTTATTTCTTTTTTTGTTAAAGATATTTTTAATAATTAAAAATATTCGGTAAATCCTGCCATTAAAAAAAGCAAAAAACAACTGATCTAGAAATCCTAATTGAAACGTGATAAACATCAACAGGAGGATGGGTGGATTCTTCCCCATCTTCCCCATCTCCATAAATCATCCCCCTACAGGTGCAACGCTCCCGATTTATCTGTGGGGAGTCGTCAAAGTTAATAAGTTCTGATGGTACAAACCGCACTAAAAACCAGAATTACGGGCTTGCTCCATCAATTGCTCAGCCCTACGTCCCCACTGGGGATTACCTTGGCTATTGTAAAGGTCTCTAGCATACTGCAAGACTTGCAGAGCATCACTAAATCGGTTTTGGCGCAGAAATACTACACCAGCAGCATAATAGGCATTAGCGTAATTCGAGTTAGCTACCGCTGCTTGCTGGAATGCTGCCAGAGCACCATCCAAATTTCTCTGACTAAATAAAATTCCCCCGATATTGTAGTGGGCTTCGGGGTATTTGGGATTGATTTTGATCGCTTGCTCAAACGCCTTTTTTGCCTGCTCCAGCTTGCCCTGTTGCCTATAAATCAGTCCCAAATGATATGCCGGTTCGGGAGCATTACGGCTAAATTGCATTGCTTGTTTAAATGATGCGATCGCTTGTGCCGGTGTTCGCAACTGGGACATAACTAGACCCATGTTATAGTGAGCAACACCGAGTTTAGGGTCAAGTTCCAGAGCTCTTTCTAGATATTCCCGTGCCTGAGACAAATTCTTTCCTTCCAACAGGGCAGCCCCTAAATTAGCAAAGGCTAGAGCAAATTCTGGATCGGTCTGGGTCGCCCGATAAAAGGCATCGGCTGACGCCTGCAATTTTCCAACCTGCCGCAATGCTAGGCCCAAGTTGTAGTGTGCTGGTGCTAGCTTAGGATTCAGTTGGGCTGCCTTTTCAAACGCCACGATTGCTTCAAGTACCTTACTCTGTTGAATTAATGCCAGTCCTTGATTAAGTTGCTCAAGGGCTGCGGGTTGAGTTGGTTTGAGTGCTGGGAGATACTGAGACTGGGCGATTAGTCTACCACTGTAACCGTAAGGGCGAGTAAGGGGATGATGTCTACTCAGTCTCCCTGGTGAATCATTTAGATTATCTGGGTTAACCCCTAGGGCATGGGAAACTAGTGGCTGTGTCAGCACCAACAGCCAACTGACTCCTAGGAAGAAATAGCTTCTAGTAGTGACTTTTCTGTTAAAAAACATTAAGTTGAGTGGGAATAAATTTTGCTTAAGATTTTTGAAACATTTTTTTTTATAGTTGTTACGTGTATTCATATTTTTTCAAAATTAGTGACCTAGAGTTATCTTACTTAACAGTTTTAGGAGTTTACATTACAAGACATTGCAAGTTCGATCTAGATCAAACCAAAATAAGTTAATCTCACAACCAGATAACGTTGATCCCATCTCAACAAAACTTATGCATAAACGGAGATAAGTAGGTAGGATGAGCAGGTAAGAGAAGCGTTGACGTATGGCAAGTTTTAACCAACTCACCTCGCTACCAGATCATCCCCTTCAAGCTCCGCTTCAATGCATAAGTCCAATTGAAATAATTTGGGGGTAAATTATGAACGGCAAAGCGTGTAAAGCCACCCGTAATGTGGCAATTGTTGGTCCGTATCTCAGTGGGAAAACCACTCTACTCGAAAGTTTGTTGTCCGTTACTGGTAGGATTTCTCGCAAAGGCACAGTAAAGGAAGGCAACACCGTCGGTGATAATGCCACCGAGGCCAGGCAACGCCAAATGAGTGTGGAGGTAACTGCCGCCAGCACCGAGTATCAAGATATCTGCTTCAATTTTATAGACTGTCCCGGTTCCATTGAATTTGCTCAAGAAACCTACAACGCCTTAGTTGGTGTGGATGCGGCTGTCGTGGTTTGTGAACCAGTAAGCGATCGCGTCCTCACCCTAGCACCCTTATTCAAATTTCTCGACGACTGGGAAATCCCCCACTTAGTCTTTATTAACAAAATGGATCGGTTTGAGTTGACCGATGATGCTAATGGTAACTCCTTACGGTCCGTCTTTGATGCCCTCAATTCAGTTTCCACTCGCCCCTTAGTACTGCACCAATACCCCATTGGTAAGGGAGAACACCTCACCGGATTTATTGATTTAGTCACCGAACAAGCCTATCTTTACCATCCTGATGCCCCAGCTGATCCGATTCCACTGCCAGAGTCATTGAAAGAGGCAGAACAGCAAGCACGCACAGAATTACTAGAAACCTTAGCAGATTTTGACGACCACCTCCTCGAAGAACTACTAGAAGAAATTGAGCCACCCCAAGAAGAAATTGTCCAAGACCTGAAGATGGAATTGGGGGCCGACTTGATTGTACCTGTATTTATGGGTGTTGCTCAGCAAGATTATGGTGTTCGCCCCTTGATCGATGCCCTACTGCGAGAAGCACCAACCCCAGAAACCACTGCCGAGCGTCGGGACATTGCTGGTGATGAATCAAGCACGGTGGCACAGGTACTCAAAACCTATTACACTCCTCAAGGTGGAAAACTCTCCCTAGTGCGAGTGTGGCAAGGTAAACTAACCGATGGCATGGTATTTAATGGTGTCCGTGCCGGAGGCTTATACCGTATGTTTGGTCACCACACTCAGTCAGTTTCCCAAGTATCTGCTGGTGATATCGTTGCCCTGGGACGCTTAGAGGGCATTAAAACTGGTGACACCCTGACCACTGATACGGGTAATCGAGAGATTAAATTACCAATAGCTGAGGGAACCAAACCAGTCTATGCGTTAGCCATTACCCCTCAGAAGCGCAAAGATGAGGTTAAGCTGAGTGGTGCCTTAACCAAGCTGCTGGAAGAAGACCCATCTCTGGTGTGGGAACAACATGGAGACACTCACGAAATCATCCTATGGGGACAGGGAGATATTCATCTTCAGGTTGCTCTAGACCGGATGAGCCGCAAATACAACTTACCGATGACCACTCACTTACCCCGAGTGCCTTACAAAGAAACTATCCGCAAATCCACTATCTCTCACGGGCGCTACAAGCACCAAAGTGGTGGTCATGGGCAATATGGTGATGTCTACCTTGATATCCAACCCTTGTCTCGGGGTGAAGGGTTTAACTTCTCGGAAACCATTGTCGGTGGGGTCGTGCCAAAGCAATATATCCCTGGTGTGGAGATCGGAGTAAAGGAGTACTTGTCCCACGGACCGTTAGGCTTCCCAGTGGTAGATGTGGCTGTTACTCTCACCAATGGCTCTTACCACTCGGTAGATAGTTCGGAACAGGCATTTAAACAAGCAGCACGGCTAGCTATGACCGGTGGTATGCCCAATTGTGAGCCAATGTTACTTGAGCCAATTATGTCTGTTGGAATCTATGCACCTCAGGAATTCACCTCTAAGGTGCTGCAATTGATCACCGGTCATCGGGGTCAAATCCTCGGCTATCAGACCTGTTCTGATTGGACAGGATGGGATTGTGTTTCTGGCTATATCCCCCAGGCAGAAATGCAGAACTTGATCATGGAATTGCGATCGCTTACTCTAGGGATCGGTTTCTTTAATTGGACCTATGACCATCTCCAGGAAGTGCCAGGTAAGCTAGCTGATCGGGTGCTGGCAACCACTGGCAATGGTAATGGTAATGGTCGGAGCTAAGTTAATGGTGTTAGGGGTTAGGTGTTAGGAGTTAGGTATTAGGTGTTGGGTTAATAGTTAATCGTTAATGGTTCTATTACTTAATGCCTAAACCTATCATCCCTAATCCCTAGCGAGAGGCTACCCGCTGGAGTTTTTCCATAATAAAGGGAACTATCAAAATCAATAGTTTGATTGGCCAAGGAACAAAAAATAGGCTGACAAACAGACAGAGTAAGGCTGTTATAGCTGCAGCAACTTTGACGATTTCCTCAGTAGTCTTAACGCAAAGGTATATGGCTACTGAGGCGATCATTAAAGTCATCGATAAGGGGATAAGCATAATTATTACCTCAAGTTTTTCCGCCATAATTACCTAACCTAGCATCAGGGTTATGGAAAACATAGCAGTTGAGTCAGGTCGCCCCGTCTAGGCAACAGGGGGGTGCTGACCATCCAACACTGCCAATTAGCAGAACGTGATCCCAGATTATTCTCCTAGAGACTACACGATCGAGAATGGGATTTTCGGATACTTACCTAAATTTTCCCACCTTGGGGTTCGTTTGATTCACCTCAAGATGCACCTCAAGTAGGCCACGCTACGCGAACGCTTCATTTTGGTATTCAAGCTATCATGCTATCATGCTTCATCTCAGGGCAATTGGAGCCTGCCATTTAGTTTAGCTTGGCTTCAAGGAATATTATACACAACCTACACATAAATCATACGTTTAGCTAACGCGATCGCAAACTTTAATCTTGTTAATAAAATCGCCCAGTTAGGATTGAAAATCTTCGTAATTAATCGAGCTTTACCCAATTTAAGCAACTTAAGAAGTTATACGAACTTTTAGATATTTTATTTTTTGATATGGATTGACATACTGAAAATAAGTAATTCAGTTAAATGTCGCAAAACAAGCCCTGTTTACACTAGCCTCTCTCTCCCCTTAGCCTGATCAAAACACTGATAAAAATAGAATGAATAAAAAATTACTCACTAAATTAACAGTCGCTACCACCAGCCTAACCTTAGTCACCTTAGGAACTACTAGCAGCGCACAAGCAACAAGCTTAACTGGACTGATTGAATTTTCGACTAATGGATCAGGAAGTAGCACAGGTGGACTTGTTTGGGATACCGGTGCTCAGAGCTTTTGGGACTTGTTCGTTACCAGCGATGGTGAAGACGGTGAATTCATTAATGACCCAAGTACTCGCAAAATCGACTTTGAACTAACAGAAGGTATCCATACATTTACAATTTATGGTGATGGAAGAAGCTCTTTTGCTGATCGTAGTCATTACGGTTTGAATTTGTTTTTCAATGGAGAGACCACCAATCCAGGGATTTCAGTCTTTGGAGAATTAGCCCGCTCCGCTGACTCTGATCCAGGCTTTTCAGCCAATAGTAGTGGTTTAACTCGGAGACTCGATGGCAATATTGTACCAAACTCAGGAACTCTTTCCTTTATTGATGGTTTAACAACCGTGACACTCACTGACTATATCTATCAAGCAGCAGATGTTCAACAGAAAGACCGTGTTAGTGAGCGGAGTATAGGTCCAAATCGTCAATGGGACATGGTTGGACAATTTACATTAAACTTAGAAACTACATCTGTCCCTGAACCCGTTTCAGTGCTAGGTCTGCTGACAGTGGGTGCATTCGGTGCTGGTGCAACCCTCAAGCGCAACAAAAAACAGCAAGCCTAAGCTCGCCTTCTCAATAAATTAGCAATCTTAACAAATTACTAAACTATAGCAGTTCTCAAGGCGTTGCGTCAGTATTTGAATGAATAGGAGTAGAGTGGGCATCCTGCCCGCCCGAAAATATATTGAAACTGGCAAGATGCCAGTTCCACGCCTGATGCCCATTCCACGGCAAGATGTCTATTCCACCTTAGTCTTAAAATCATTCCATTATTAAGCAACGCCGTTCTCAATTGGGTATTGAGAACGGCTATATATTGTACACAATCTATACCTAAGCCATACCTTCTGCAAACGCGATCGCAAACTTTGGTAAGCCTTACTAAAAATGTAGGCTAACGGAATTTGATATAACACACCGAACTCTTGACTAGCTCCTACCCCATCGAGACATTAATCATTTTGAATAACGAAGTAGGCGAAGCCAAAGAACGAAGCAATTAGGATTTCAGCAAAAGGGCTATCATCTTTTGGTTTGCTTCTACCCATAATTTTGATTACTGACCCGGTAGTCTAGCAGTTTTCTATGGTTATATCACACTCAGGTTAGCAGCCAAGAATCATGTAGGGTGCAAAGTAGATCGCCGTGGTTAACTTACAATACCTGATCGATATTCAGGAAGGATTAGGATTTGCTGAACAATTAGTGTTTTCCAACACAGGGCAATCTCTCAGTGATATCCAAAGAGCAGTTTTGCAAAAATCCTGGCAAGGGCAACGCAAAACCTATGACCAGATCGCTCAAGAGTTAGGCTATTCAGCAAGTTATATCAAGCAGACCGTTGCCCCTAAATTATGGAAACTGTTCTCAGAGGCACTAGGGGAAAAAGTTAGTAAAACCAACTTTCGTAGTGTACTCGAAAGACGACAGGTCAATCAAGAATCGAGTCATACTCAGGAGCTGATTGGGGTATTGAAACAGGGACTAGAGCCTTACGAAAAAGGGAAGGTGCAATCTACAGCTAAGCAACAGATCTCAAATGTTTCTTTTCCGAACCATCCCCAATCCCAAATCCTCAATCCTCAATCCCAGCAGTTGGAGTTACCAGAGGGAAGAGTTCCTTTAGCTTCCCGATTTTATGTCGAGCGAGTCCCCTATGAATTCAGGTGTTACGAAGAGATTGTTAAACCAGGAGCCTTTATTCATATTAAAGCACCCAGACAGATGGGGAAAACATCCCTGATGGTGAGGATTCTGGCTCATGCAGAAACTCAGGGTTATCAAACTGTGCGTTTGAACCTTCAACGAGTGGATGTTGAAATTCTCACTAACCTAGATAAATTTTTGCGCTGGTTAGCCTACAATGTCACCCGCAAGCTGAACCTAAAACCCATGCTAGATGATTATTGGCATGAGGAGCTGGGTAGTAAAGTCAGCTGCACCACCTATTTCCAAGACTATCTGCTAGAACAAATAGACAGTCCTATTGTTTTGGCATTAGATGAAGTTAATGAGATTTTCAAGTATCCCAAAATTGCTCAAGACTTTCTACCCCTGCTACGCTCTTGGTATGAAGAAGCCAAAGATAGCAAGATCTGGCAAAAACTTCGGCTAGTGCTGGTTAACTCCACAGAGGTTTATCTACCCCTAACTATCCATCAATCTCCTTTTACCGTAGGATTGCCGATTCAGTTGTCTTCATTTAGTTGGGAGCAGGTTCAGGATTTAGCCCAGCGTCATCAACTCGATCTCTCCATCGGAGATTTAGCCCAGCTGATGTGGTTAGTAGCTGGTCATCCCTATTTGCTGCGTCTAGCTTTATATTATCTGGCGCGACAGGATTTGACCCTAGAAGAACTAGTGCAAAAGGCTACTTCAGATCAGGGAATTTACAGCGAACACCTACAGCGACACTGGTGGACTCTACAACAACATCCTGATTTAGCCGTAGCCTTTGAAACAGTGCTTAGGGCAAAAGTTCCAGTAGCCTTGGAACAGGTACAGGCATTTAAGCTGTACAGTATGGGACTGGTGAATTGGTCAGACAATCAAGTCATGGTTAGCTGCAATTTGTATCAGCGATACTTTAGCAATCGCTTTCATAGCCATAGCGCTACGGGCTGGGAATAGGCAAGAGGCAATAGGCAAGCTAGCCATAGGCAAGAGGAATCCCCCCTAACCCCCCTTACTAAGGGGGGCGGGCAATAGGCAATAGGCAATAGAAAAGCCAAGTTTGACAAAGCTTGTAGCAATTTATCCCTCACCATTATTTGTAAATACCCCAGCGCTTATTGCTATAGTAAAAATATTGCTATATAGCATTTCTAATATAAAAAATAATTACCGTTTTTTTCATTACCCAAAATCCTTCTATGTCTTGATGCAGTCGCTCATGGGGTAAACCCCCGTGAGGCCACTGCATCCCTACTTTATTAACTCTTGCCTCTTGCCTCTTGCCTCTTGCCTTTCCAAAGCGGGAGTATGTTCACAATTCAAATACAAATGCTATATAATCTTTACTGATAAACGCTCCCCAATAGCGTGCAGAGTTCACACAAATATCTGCCAGTAACATTATGACCTCTTGCCACAATACCAGCACCGCCGTCATTGAAGAATCCAAAGGGGTTAAGCGAGTTGCCTTGCTAGGGATGCCCAACACGGGCAAATCAACCTTCTTTAACCGTATCACAGGTACCACTGCTCACGTTGGGAATTGGCCGGGAATTACTGTAGATCTACTACAAGCTAATGTCCAACTCAATGGCGAACCTACGGAATTCGTAGATTTACCAGGAATTTATGACCTCAAGGGATTTTCTGATGATGAGAAAATTGTTCAAACCTTTTTAGAAAATTTTGCTGTTGATCTATTTATTCTTGTTCTCAATGCTTCCCAAATTGATAGTCAAATTCGCTTAGCATTGCAGGTAAAATCCCTAGGTTTACCGGCAGTGTTGATGCTGAATATGGCTGATGAAGCTAAGCAATATGGAGTTAAAATCAACACAAAAACATTATCCCATAATTTGGATATGCCCGTGTTTCTCATTAGTGCCAAGTATGGAGACGGCTATATGAGGGCATACCTAGAAATTTCTAAAACCTTAAACTTACAAGAACAATCGATTAATAGAGATAATCTAATAGATAATCTAAAAACTCGTATATCTGAGCATAGCTCTATCTCCACTAAAGAGATAGATTCAGTCCTCAATGGTGCGGTAGAAATGCCCTCTGAGATGGCTGTAAATTTAACCGCCAGGATTGATAAGTTACTGCTGCATCCGATATTGGGATTACCTTTGTTCTTCTTAGGAATGTTCCTGGTATTTTGGGTGGTTTGGACTGTGGGACTACCCTCTCAAGACCTGATGGATGATATGACTGGCTGGATTCAAGGTGCCATGATTGAGCCTGTCATCCAACCCTTACCCACAGTGGTTCAAGACTTTTTGATTAATGGGATTTGGAATGGTTTAGCTACCGTTGCTTCCTTTGTACCATTAATTGTGCTGTTCTTTATCTTAATGGCAATTCTAGAAGATAGTGGCTACCTATCCCGTTCTGCCTATTTAATGGATATCTTTATGGAACGGTTGGGGTTAGATGGTCGCAGTTTTGTGATGCAAATGATGGGATTTGGCTGTAATGTTCCAGCATTAATGGGAACTAGAGTTATGCGATCGCAAGCCTTGCGACTGCTAACTATGCTAGTGATTCCTTTTGCTTTGTGTGCTGCCAGACTCCAGGTATTTGTCTTTATCATTGCCGCTGTTTTTCCCCATGGTAACGGGGCTTTAGTATTATTTTCCCTGTATCTACTTAGTTTTGTAGCCGCCATTGTCACTGCTGCTCTTTTCCAAGGAGTCTTTAAAAACGAGGAACCCTTTATTATAGAATTACCCCCTTACCGAATTCCTACCCTCAAACAAGTCTTACTGAGAGGCTGGGGAGAAGTCAAAGAATTTTTGCAACGAGCATCTGGGTTTATTACCTTTGGCTGTGTTGCGGTTTGGTTCATCACGAATTTACCTCCAGGAGCCACAGGATTGGATACCATTGGCGGGCAAATTGGACAATTTTTAAGTCCGATCATGAATCCCATTGGTATTAATCCCCATTTAACCTTAGCCTTAATTTTTGGTTTCATTGCTAAAGAAATTGTGATTGGCTCTTTAGCCGTAATTTATGGACTTAACTCCCTGGCTGTTAGTCAGCAGATAACTGATACAGTAACATTTATCCAAGGATATAGTTTTTGTATCTTTTGCTTAATCTACACTCCCTGTTTAACTACCATTGTTACCCTATTTAATGAGGCAAAATCCTGGAAATTCACCCTATTTTCTTTAGTGTTTTCCTTAGGCTTGGCTTGGGTAGCTAGCTTGATATTTTACCAGGGAGCTTTAGCACTGGGATTTCATTGAAGATATAGCAGTTATCAATTGGGTGAGGTACAAATTTCTGGGTTTTAGGGAGTAGGGAGTAGGGAGTAGGGAGTAGGGAGTAGGGAGTAGGGAGTAGGGAGTAGGGATTGGGGAGTGGGAAAAAATCCTGTCTACCTCATTAGTTTGATAATTAATATAAAAGTTAAACGTGAAAAATTAAATTACAAAAGTTAAACGAGTAAATGGGGATTCCCCCTTATCCTCCGTGAGCAAGACAGTCAAGAACATCGCAATGAACCAATGACCAATCACAAATGTATTATTTATTACAGAAAAATTTATTTTTCGTGATATATGTGTCATGCTGGTGTTAGTCAATTGGAGTGGTAGCCCCAGTAAGGGGCTGGGAAAATGCAAAAAATCGAGGCAATTATCCGAGCCTATAAGCTCGAAGACGTCAAAATCGCTTTAGTCAATGCTGGTATCGTTGGCATGACCGTGTCTGAAGTTCGGGGATTTGGACGGCAGAAAGGTCAAACTGAACAGTATCGCGGTACAAAGTACAGGGTAGACTTTCTGCCTAAGGTAAAGCTAGAAGTCGTTGTTGAAAATGGCTTAGTTGACATGGCAGTAGAAAAAATTCTCGCTGCTGCTCACACCGGTAAAATCGGCGACGGGAAAATTTTTATCAGTCCCATTGAGCAAGTTGTCCGGATTAGGACTGGGGAAAGGAATCTAGAGGCTGTTTAATGTCTAAGTGGTAATGGGTAATTTGACACTCCCCGCCCTAGAAGAGCGGGGATTCTTACTTCAACGAGCTGTCTTGCTTGATCAGGTCGGAACCAAAAAAAGTAGAGGACAATTCGACCTAAGCGTTTTTGCAGAACAGATCTAGGTTTCGGTGTGCCCCACCGTACCTTTTTTTTATATAGATAGATACTTTTTTTATCTAAATTTTCATAGACGTTTAAGTCGTTAGACCAAATTACGCAATATGTATCTGTGACATATTTTTTACGTTGCCTACTTATTGTTAGATAGTATCTTTTTAGTTTTTAGTCTATTGTTTATATTTCTATAGTAGCACACTTAGTTCAAACTATCAATACAAAGTTTCAAAAAAAGCCGTCCTATAAGGACGGGGCTTTAGACCCAAAATTTTTGGTAAGCATTCAGCTATCAGCTAATGCGCTACGCGCACGCTACGCGAACAGCTATCAGCTATCAGCCTATGCGCTACGCGCACGCTTTGGGAACAGCTTTTGCATAAAGGAGGTAAGCATTCGAATAATGCTGAGTTACGTCCCAGCGTCGTTCGCACAGCGTGGCCATTCGCGTAGCGTGGCCAAAGCCTGTGCCACAAAGCTGATAGGCTTTTCCCCAGACTTTCAATTTTATTCTAAGCTGACCGCTGACCGCTGACCGCTGAATGCTTACAATCCAGCCACGATTTGGTAAGTGATTAGTAGCAATTAGTTGGAATTAGATTCGTAAAACAGTGATTTGCTCCTATCATGCACTGGCCAATCGTCGTTTTCACCACCAATAATTAATTTTTCAATCTCCACATATTCTTTGGCAAGTTGGCGGAGAGAATTAATTAAAATATCAAGAGCGATCGCATCACTAGTTCCTAAATCAAACCAGCAGCGCCCCCAAGTGCCTTCATACTCAAACTCTCCCTGATTATGCATCAACGCCATTAAACTGTTTTCCGCTACTCTATCATCATATTCCATGTAGCTGATTTCTAGGCCAACCTCTTGCACCGGCAGGTTTTCTGCATCAAATCCTCCTAATTTACCTAATAAAAACCAGGAATTGAACAATTCTTCCACATATTCCTTTTCCCGATAGGAGGGAACAGTGCTAAATTCTATCCAAATCCACAAATCAAATGGGTTAAACTCACGAAATATAATTTGCATATCGTTAGGGAACAGGGAATAGGGAATAGGGAACAGGGAATAGGGAATAGGGAATAGGGAACAGGGAACAGGGAACAGGGAACAGGAAATAGGGAATAGTAAATAGTTTAAAAGCAATTATTTTAACTAAAACTTAGTTTCTGTTATCGCCATCAATCCCGACTATACTAGAGTAAACTTTTGATTAATCCTGAATTTTATCCAAAAACTATCTTATCACAATTTTCAACTAGTTGTGAAAAATATAGTTATGAAAAATCACCAAGAGTGAGAGAGGGAGCAGGGAGCAGGGAGCAGGGATGGCGCGCGGTCTTGGAAAGCCAGTTGCTGATCTGACTCCCCATCTCCCCATCTCCCCACACTCCCCACACTCCCCACACTCCCCATCTCCCCATCTCCTGTGATTCCCTCAAAGAGTATAACTACTTGTTGCTACTACTACCCAATCCTGATCGTGAGTTTCCCCTAAGGCATAGTGAACTGTACACCATTCTCCAGACAGATTGAAGTTAAGATGGTAAGTTTTGGAATTAAGCAGTTGAGTGGCAAACAAGTTTCTCAAGTCTAACTCGAACTTGCATTCTGTTTGGATTTCCTCTAATCCTGCTCTTTCTTCTGACAATTCTTCTTGAACCTCTTGGTATTGTTCCGTTGATAAGTCTCCTTCTTCCTCTAACTTTACTAGTTCTTGTTCTAGCTGTGCTATTATTTCCTGATACTCTTCTATCTCGGTGCCGTAATCATCTCGAACTCTAATAAATTCATTGATTTCGCTAATCTCTAAAAATCCCGTAGTATCCAATAGTTTTTGGATGACTTCGTTGCGACTATTGGTGATCACTACCTCGAAACCTCCCAAAGTTAATTCTTCCTCTGCTTGGGCTTGATGAGTAATTTGATTGGTGATAGATTGGATTTGCTCAACCAGTGCAGCGGTATTTTCTTGGACAGATTCTAGATCCGGAATCAGGAATTGTGGTGATGAGTTGCACCTCCAGCTTTGTTTGAGACCTAATCCAATCCACTCTCCTGCTGTTGATGAACCAATTAGCATGGGAATTCCTAAGGAGCCAAAGACACTTTGTTGAAGGGGAAATACCTCTTCCAATTCTTCTGGTAGTGTAGGAAGGCGATAGCCATAGATGGTTAACTCTGACAAATTAGCTTGCAGCAGTGCGATCAGATTTTGGTAATGGTCGCTCACAGCTTGAGATTGGGTTGCGCGAATCTGACTGAGAAACTCTTCAGGAGCAAAGGGCATAAGACCGGTGTTATCCACTAGAAAGCGTTCCACTGAAAAGGGACCTTTATCTTCTACTTCCCAAGGGATAATTATATAAGGTGCGTCACCAACTAGGCTGTATAATTCATCTTTAGTTAATTCTTGAAGGGTAGTAACAATTTGCTCAGTTTGGGGTTTCATAATTAAGTAATTTTAAGGTAGAGTACTAATTGTGATGGGCAGGTCAGCAGTCAGCTATCAGCAGTCAGCTATCGCCTTTTCAGTTGAGATGTGAAACTTGAATTGATGGTGAAAGGGAATAGGGAACAGGGAACAGGGAACAGGGAACAGGGAACAGGGAACAGGGAACAGGGAACAGGCAAAAAATCAGTGTGTGTACTTCATTAATATGAAAACCACTGTATGATAAATCAGCATTTTGTTTCATGAGATAATTTAAAATTATGTAAGCATTCAGCCGTCAGCCGTCAGCCGTGAGCTAAAAGCTCACGCTACGCGAACAGCATTCAGCATTCAGCTGACGTAACAAAGATTAAACGAATGCTTACTTGTTTTATTTAAAAGCTGATAGCTGAGAGCTGAGAGCTGAGAGCTGATAGCTGATAGCTTACAAATTATATATTAGCAAAGGCTTGATATAATTGATCATACTTATGAGGTAGATTCAATTTTATTACTCCCTACTCCCTACTCCCTAAAATACCAAGGGCGAACTACCTCCTTACTGACAACTGCCACGAATTCTAATGTATTTTATCTGAACCAGTCATGAGTTTGAAAGCAGCAAATTCTGGTCAAGATTTGAACCAATCTACGGCAGTAAGTTCCAAGATTACTTCCTGTCGTTTTACGGATGTGGAACAGTTGACTGAGTTCTTGACCTATAGCCAAATGGAAATAATGCAGCTTTCTTGTGGTTCGTTCCAAAGTGAGTTTTTTGCTACCCAGATTGGTGATTTATATTTCACACGTATTACCGCCAATCAATCGGTTTAAGCAATAGGTCTGAAACAGCAGGGATATTTAACTTTTTCGTTGGTTTGGGCGGCCAAAGAAGGCAATTTTTATGGCCACGGTCAGCCCCTGTGTCCCCAAACTGATTTGTATGGTTTTGATCGGCAACGAGGAACGGGCTTCGTGACTCCTCAAGTGGGAATGATGGTAGACATATTCATCCCGGTGGGAATCTTTGAAGCTTGTGCTAATCACTTGCAGCGCTATGATTTGGACGATCGCTTCCTCGCCAAGAATCATGTCAGTATATTGCCCGATCGGATGGGGGAGATCAAGGACTATGTCCGGGAACTATTTTGGTTGGCGCAACATAAACCTGACTGGTTCAACCAGCCCCATGTTCAACAGCTGGTTGCAAATGATCTCGTTCCGTTGGTGATTCAAGCAATTCCCATTCAAGGCAGTTCCACCCCTACCCTCAAACCGTCTCGGCGGAGAAAGTTGATTGCCCAAGCCGAGCTTGAAATGGTGGCCCACTTGGAAAAACCCCTGACCCTCAAGGAGCTAGCCAAACGATTGGGCTCTAGCAGTTCAGCGTTGTCCTATGGGTTTCAGGAGTTATTTGGTATGAGTCCCATGCGCTATCTCAAGGTGCGACGGCTGAATGCGGTGCGCAGGTGCCTGAAGGCACGTGATCCAGACAGTTGCAGCATAGAAGCCCTGGCTAACCAATTTGGCTTCTGGAATGCAGGGCATTTTGCTAGAGATTACAAAGTCATGTTTGGGGAATTGCCTTCAAAAACGTTGCAAAGGACAGCAGACCTTAGACAAGAAGATTAAAGAAATATTTTACCTGGTTTTGAGACGATCGATAACGACGCTTAACAAAACGAATCATAGATAAAACTAATTATTATCTCGTGAAACACTATTTTATTCTTATGGTTAGTAAAGTTGGAATTTTTGATTATTCAGGGAAACCGTTTATGTTTAACCTTAAATAAGACAGCAACTCAAAGTTACACAGTCAACCTTGCACAGTTAAAGTTGCACAACTATGAACTATGCACTATCACAGCAAGCTAAAACCGATGAGGGGGGTATAGCTAATGTACAAATGCTCTGCATCAGTGACATGCTCCCGGTGCAGAAAACTTGTAATACTAAAGTTGAAACTACCATGCAGACGGGAAACTATCCTTTACCTTCGTCGGTTCGAGACGTTGGATCATCTCCATCGGAGTTGGTGGATAGGGATGAAACCCTGGCCTATGGCCACGCTACGCGAACAAACCCTTGGAAAACAATAACTTTAGCATCATTGATGTCACTGAAGACGAGATCACATTCTCGTTGTATACGTGGCGTCTCCCACAGGCGGTAGAAGACATTACCACTATGGAACCTACTGTCGTCTACACAGTGCCGAGACCAAGCTAGCATTCTATGTGCTACTAAATCTGCGTTCGACAAAAGGCAAAAAAAACTTTAACTATTTTCCGTAACGGAGGTAAACTACTGCCCAGCTAAATCGGATTTGGTATTACTATTGTTACCAGGCTCGGCCTAGGAAAATTATCCTAGAGGCTTCACTTACTCATGCTAAGTTCGGGAAATTGAAGCCCTTTCAATGCCAAGCTTTTGGAACTATGCTCTCTCTGGTTATTGCCGGGAGTTGATTTGCTGTTTTGATCAGGTTTTATCAATAGGTTTTAACTGTATTTAGAAGAGGATAGTGGCGGTTGCGATCGCAGCCTCTTTTTTCTTGTTGTTGTCCTGCTGTTTTCCTGATCATCAAAGGCTTAGTTTGGATTCAGGAGATTTATAAGCCAGAGGAAATGGTTGGGCATGTTGAGTATCTGTGAGCGATCGCTTTTTGGTCAGTGCGGGATGATTGGGATAATAGAGATATAAAACCTTGATTGCCTCCATAAGAAGCGATCGCAAAAAAGCGGTCGCTTTTTTGTAAGCATATGGGTGGCAAAGGCTTCGACGCTGTTTTGGCCTAGCTTGGCCCTAGGCCAATGGCTGATACCTGAATGCTTACTTATAAATTATTATCTTAGCATAACAATTCCAGAATATACCAAATTATTAATAAATTTTATACTTTTTACTTGGTAAACCACTAGCTTATCAAACTTCGACTAAAACTCCGGATTTTTTAACATTTATTAACTAAATTTTTTAGGGTACACATTATAGTCGTTTAAGTACCGAATAGGTTAAATTATTAATAAAAATTATAGTTATTTAATTCTTAAAATGCTATCGTATCATACTTAGACCAAAACCCTCGATTTTTTAACATTTATTAACGTTTATTTTTGTAATATTAATGATTATTATTCTAGCAAATTTATTGAAGAATAATAATCATGTTAATTCATTAGTTTTTTTTATATATCTATCGAGATCTTAATAAGAAATTTAAATATTATTGCGGAAGCCTGATTTCAGAAAAGATCTGGATCAGCCAAGTCCTTACCCACTCTGGATTTAAGGTGATTTAGGCAGATCCAATCTGGTCATTGCTCAAGCTATTTTTCATCACATTCCATAAAAAAAAGATGTTGTAATGCAAAAAGTGTGAGATACTTACAAGCGGGTGCAGAAAAATTGCAACACAAAACTTTAAACATTCGATATAACGGGAGCTCTAATGAAATATCAGAGAGCTAATCCCTCCAAGGGCAGTCAGGACACTGCCCAGATGGGGAAGCGATTATTCAATGGGGTGATGGCGATCCTACTAACGATCACCTTCACTCTAGTTGGTTTCCTCCCAGTGACTAACCAGGGAATCGCACTTGCCAACACACAAGGCACGCCCAACATCCTGGTGATCATGGGAGATGACATTGGTTGGACAAATGTCAGTGCCTATGAAAAGGGCATCGTGGGTTACGACACGCCCAACATCGACCGCATTGCCAACGAAGGGATGCTGTTCACGGACTACTACGCCGAGCAAAGCTGTACCGCCGGTCGGGCAGCCTTTATCACTGGGCAAAGTGGTTTGCGGACTGGTTTGCTGAAAGTCGGTTTTCCTGGAGCACCCTTTGGCATCCAGGATGAAGACCCCACCCTGGCAGAAATGCTGAAGCCCTTGGGTTACACATCCGGACAGTTTGGCAAAAACCACCTGGGGGATCTCAACAAGTTTCTGCCCACAGTCCATGGCTTTGACGAATTCTTTGGCAACCTCTATCACTTAAATGCTGAAGAAGAGCCGGAGAATGTGGACTATCCGGGCGGGCCAGATGGCTGGTTTGCTCAAAATGTTGGTCCTCGGGGGGTTCTGGATTGCAAGGCAACAGATGAACCCAGCACAGAGCCAGACGCAGGCCGGTTTGGTCCCTGGGGTAACCAGGAGTGTGAAGATACAGGCTCGCTCAACATCGAGCGCATGAAAACTATCGATCGCGATTTCCTGAAGCGGACGAAAAAGTTTATCAAGAAAGCAGTAAAAAAGGATAAGCCCTTTTTTGCCTGGTTTAACTCCACCCGGATGCATTACTATACCCACATCAATGATGATGTAGAGGGCATCAGCGGTCAGGGTTTTTACGGTGATGGCATGGTAGAGCATGACGGTCATGTAGGACAGTTGCTCGATTTGCTGGATAAGCTGGACATTGCCGAGAATACGATTGTCATTTATACAACGGACAACGGCCCCCATTACAACCAATGGCCCGATGGCGGTCTGACCCCGTTCCGAGGCGAGAAGAACACCAACTGGGAAGGCGGCTATCGTGTTCCAGCACTGGTACGCTGGCCTGCTCATATTCCCGCTGGAACAGTGTCCCATGAGATTTTCTCTCATTTGGATTGGGTGCCAACTCTGATGGCAGCTGCTGGCATGGATGACTTCAAAGAAACCCTAAAGCAAGCCTGTCCGTACGATGAATCCACCAATCTCTGCGGTACCCATCTGGATGGCTTCAATCAGTTGCCCTATTTGACCGATCCCGATAGCCAAAAAGGAGAACGTCCTGGCTTCATCTACTTTAATGATGAAGGTCAGCTGCCAGGGGTTCGCGTTGGGGATTGGAAAGTAGTCTTTTCGGAACAACGGGCTCACTATTTTGATGTCTGGCGGGAGCCGTTTGTGCAACTACGGATTCCAAAACTGTTTAACTTGCGTCGGGATCCCTACGAGCGGGCAGACACAGACTCTAATAACTACAATGACTGGTGGTCTCGCCGGAATTACTTGTTGCTGCCAGCAATAGGGCTTGTTCAGCAGTTTCTGGATACCTTTGACGAGTATCCTCCCAGTCAACCTCCCTTTGGTTTAAATCCTAACGAAATCATTGACGACATTGTTGATCAGATTGGCTTGACAGAGGTTGGTGCTGACTAAGAAGTCAAAGGCATATAGTGCTACGCGCAAGGCAATAGGGAAAAGGCAACAGTTTTTGCTGCTTGTAGCGTGCGCGTAGCGCTGAAGCTGAATACTTACTTTGTATTTATGCCAGTGATAACTGCGTTCCTTTTAGCGATCGCATTGCCAGGATTGATAAAGGATGTGCCTGAATCTCGTGGTTGGACAGTTATCAGTATGAAAGAGGATTTTGTAACAGTTTATGGAGAAGAAATCGATCAAGCCCACATAGCATCTGAATTAGATAAATTAGATATCAGTAATAAAGAATTCTGGAAAATAATAATTCACGAAATTACTCGATAAGTGACTGTTGAATTAAACAGCTAGGGATTAGAGATAGGTGCTCATTGTTTGCTATTGCTTCGGCATTCTATCCCAAATCTTTCCTGGGTCTTCCTAGGAACAGAACCCCAAACCTTCTAAATCACAATTTAGTTTGTGGTGCTCAAATACCGTTACCATCGATATCCTCAGATCGATGTCCAGTCTCGACAAGTACTATGACACAACTTCCTACGTCTATCCCAACCCATGATATTCCTCAACTCCCTAGACCAGAGGCGGAAGATCACCACCATCACCATCACCATCACCATCACCACCATGGTGATCATAGCCATAGCCATGGGGTGATCGATCCCGAAATTGCGAGCTCTGCTCGGGGCATCTGGGCTGTCAAATGGTCACTGGTGGGCTTGGTGATCACTGCCATCTTGCAGGCAGTGGTGTTCTGGCTCTCTGGCAGTGTCGCTCTCCTGGCCGATCTAATTCACAACGTAGGGGATGCTATGACTGCTGTGCCCTTGGGGGTGGCCTTTCTAGTATCGCGACGCAAGCCAACCGCCAGATTTTCCTATGGCTTTGCTCGATTGGAAGACTTGGCCGGAGTGATGATTGTGGTGATTGTGCTGTTGAGTGCCGTGATTACCGCTTATGAGTCTGTGGAGCGATTTTACCATCCTCAGCCCCTCCATCATTTGGGAGCCCTGGCAATTGCGGCCATCGTGGGCTTCATTGGCAACGAACTTGTGGCTCTTTTCCGGATTCGGGTTGGCCGGGAAATCAATAGCGCTGCCCTGATTGCTGATGGGTATCACGCCATGGCTGATGGTCTAGTCAGTCTGGCCGTGTTGGTCAGCGCTGTGGGGGTTGCCCTCGGCTATTCCTGGGCCGATCCCGTGATTGGTTTAGTGATCACAGCAGTGTTACTAAAAATTGTCTGGGAGTCGGGGCAGACTATTTTTAGTCGCTTGCTGGATGGCGTGGAACCAGAAGTGCTAGAATCCCTCAACCATGCTATCAATCATGTGCCTGAACTAGAACCTGACGCGATTGACCTACGGTCACGCTACGCGATCGCAAACCTTCGACCCCGCTGGCTGGGGCATAGACTCCATGTAGAGATGGACATCATGCTACCACCGACTCTATCTCTTCAACAGACCCAAGGAATTACCAATACCGTTGAGGAGCAACTGAAAGCACACCTGCCCTATCTAGGCTTGATAGTGGTTCGAGCTGTACCTGATACCCAAACTAGGGAATCGGGAATCGGGAATCGGGAATCGGGAATCGGGAATCGGGAATCGGGAATCGGGAATCGGGAATCGGGAATCGGGAATCGGGAATCGGAATAGAAGATTTCACCAATCATTGAGAAGATTGTTTGACCCAGTGGTGCGTTACGGGAAGGGCTGTCTCAACAAGCGGCGACCGTTAAAATCAGGGCGAGCCCTTCCCTAACGCACCCTACGCCTTCCATCTTCCCTGTTCCCTGTTCCCTGTTCCCTGTTCCCTGTTCCCTGTTCCCTGTTCCCTGTTCCCTGTTCCCTAAAACCCAAAAAATTGCACCTCACCTAATTGAAAACCGCTATATTTGCCATGCAGGACACAGCTACAACACTGATTAATCAAGAAACTTCACTGTCTGAAATCCCGGTTAAGGGACAGGACGATCGACCCAAGCCACTGATTCGTATTTTGCGGGAACCATTGCTGCATTTCCTGGTTTTGGGTGCCCTGCTGTTTGGGCTGTATTTTTGGGTTGCTGGTCCTTCCATCACATCAGATTCTCCCAAGCACATTGACATATCTGCTGGCACCATTGAGTTTTTGAAAACAACCTGGCAGCGGCAGTGGGGACGAGAGCCGTTGCCCCAAGAGCTGGAAAGCTTAGTGGATAACTACGTTCGCGATGAAGTACTGTATCAGGAAGCCCTGGCATTGGGGTTAGACCAAAATGACACGATTGTGCGGCGACGGGTGATTCAAAAGATGCAGTTCCTGACGGAAGATGTGTCACCCGTGCGGGAACCCTCGGATGAAGAGTTGCAAGCCTATTTAGGGGAGCATGCCGAGCGCTATACTATACCGGGCAAGTTTAGCTTTGCACAGATTTACTTCAGCCGGGACATGCGGCGCGATCGCACGGATGCCGAAGCCCAGGATTTTCTGAATCAGTTGCAAGCCAACCCCAACCTGGAACGGTTCCAGCAGCTAGGAGACCGCTCCATGTTGCCCATAACCTATACCCTGGCCTCAGCTGAGACCCTAACCAACACCTTTGGTGGCACCTTTGCCCAGGAGATGGCTGGGGTTACTGAAACCGGCTGGCAAGGCCCGTTGCATTCCGCTTATGGCAGTCATCTGGTTTACGTTAGTGACATTCAACCGGGTCACGTTGCTACCTTGGCAGAGGTCAGAAGGGATGCCCGCCGGGACTGGATGAGAGACCAGCGCCAACAGCTGGACGAGCAGTTCTATGAACAATTACGCGATCGCTACACCGTTTCCATTGACCAGGATGCCCTCAAGCAAGCTATTCAGGAGGACCAGGGATGAACCTAGGAAAATGGCTCTGTATTGCTCTGCTGGTTTGCCTCGGCCTGGGATATCATCCCGCCCCCGCCCAGGCCCACGGCTTTCAAACGTCCTACCTGGAACTACGAGAGCAACCCTCTGGCCAGGTGGACGTGGTCTGGAAAACCCCACCAGCCATGAGTTTTGGAGATGAAGGGCTGAGTAGTCCCATGACCATTAGCCCGGTCTTTCCCAGCTACTGCACTGCAGTGACCGTGCCTGCAGTAACGGCTACTCCCGCCACCCGTGTCACCCGCTGGAGATTGGATTGCGGTAAAAACGGATTGGCTCAAGCAACCATTGCGTTTCCGGGACTGCTCCAAAGCTCTCTGGAAGTGCTATTGCGGGTGGAATGGGCCGATGGGCACTCCCAAACCACCATGGTGCCCACTGGGGAAGAGACCTTCGTGATCCCAGAAAAAACCACTGTGTTGGCAGTGGGCCAGACCTACCTCAAACTTGGGGTCGAGCACATTTTCAGCGGCATCGACCACTTGCTGTTTGTCTTAGGGCTAGTCTTAATTGTCGGACCATCCTGGCGTCTGGTCAAGACCATTACCGCCTTTACCCTAGCCCACAGCATTACCCTTGGTGCAGCTACCTTAGGTCTTGTGAATGTGCCCCAAGCTCCAGTGGAAGCCGTGATTGCCCTCAGCATTTTGTTCTTAGCGTCAGAGCTAGCCCACAGCCGCCTGGGTAAGCCAGGATTGACTGAGCAATATCCCTGGCTAGTGGCTCTGACCTTTGGACTGCTCCACGGCTTTGGCTTTGCGGGAGCCTTGGCAGAGGTGGGATTACCCCCCCAAGACATTCCCCCAGCCCTGTTGTTTTTCAATGTTGGGGTGGAGTTGGGACAACTGGCCTTTGTGTTAGTAGTCGTTGCTGTGATGGAGAGCCTGAAACGGTTTGGCCCTGAGCAATACCCGCGCTGGCTGGGTTGGGTGCCCACCTATAGTATTGGCATTCTGGCCTCGTTCTGGTGTTTCCAGCGGGTTGCTGCCTTTTGGGGGTGAGTTGATCACTTAGCGGACGCAAAAACCAGAAATCTTACCCAAAACCCTCTGTCAGAAAATATCCTGGCATCTCACAATTACAAGTTTGGTCATTTCAACAATGTATTAACTGAGTGTAAGTCCAGCGATCGCAACCAAAAGTGAACCTATGGACATCTCGTCCGGCGTTCAACAATCCAACAAAAAACAATTCCCACAGGAGTTGACTAACATGAATCGAATAGTTTCACTTTCGCAAATCCGCAAACTATTTATAATAGGGTTGTGTATTTGCTTTGTGATCGGAAACATCCTCTTTGTCTCTAGCAGTGCTCTGGCAGCATCGTTGCCACCTGGAGAATACGAACGGGTAGGGGAAGCCGTAATCCCAGTACCTGACTATGGCTATTCCCCCTATGCGGGCGGACGTGAATTTCCCCAACAGGTGTTTTGGGGAGATACTCACTTGCATACGGTCTATTCCTTCGATGCGGGTGCAGCTGGAACTCGTTTGACCCCTGAAGATTCCTATCGATTTGCCCGGGGAGAGGAAGTCACGACCGAAACCGGACAACGGGTGAAGTTGTCTCGTGCCTTAGATTTTTTAGTCGTCACCGATCACTCTGACGGTCTGGGGTCTTTTCAACAACTGCTGGCAGGCGAACCGCCTGAAATTCTGGAAGATCCCACGGTTGCCCGGTGGCATGAAATGGTCAACGGCACCCCTGAAGAGCAAGCCCAAGCCCAGAAAGAGATCACGGAGGCGTTTGGCAAAGGAGAGGCTCCCGAGGTAATTTACCCTCCAAAAGAGGAGGATTTCCGCACTGCCTGGGAAGCAGAAGTGGATGTCGCTGAAGCCTACAACAACCCCGGCAAATTTACCTCAATCATTGGCTATGAGTGGACTTCCCAGGTAAATAACAATAACCTTCACCGCAACGTGCTCTTCCGCGATGACGGGTGCCTGGCCAAGCTTGTACTTCCTTTCACCACAGTCAATACCAGCGACCCCGAAAAACTCTGGGATTGGATGGAGAGCTACGAAGAGACGTACAAAGGGAACGTGCTGGCGATTCCCCACAACGGCAACCTGAGCAATGGTCTGATGTTTGCAGATACGGACAGCTACGGCCAGCCCCTGAGCGAAACCTATGCCCAACGGCGACAGCTCTGGGAACCGCTCTATGAAGTCATCCAGATCAAAGGTACCGGCGAAGCCCATCCGTTGCTGTCTCCCACCGATGAATTTGCGGGTTTTGAGATTGCGGGCTGGGACGAAGGCAACATGGTGAACGACCCCAAACCCGAAGACCCAGCAGCCAGGAAAGAGATGTACTCCCACGAATACGCTCGCGCTGCCCTCAAGAACGGACTGGAGTTTGAAGAAAAACTGGGTACGAATCCCTTCAAGTTTGGTCTGGTTGGTTCTTCCGACTCCCACATCGCATTGTCGGCGGTGGAAGAAAACAACTACTTTGGTAAGTTTCCTATTGAAGCTCCCAGTCCCCACCGGGCTATAGATCAGACCAGTGTAAATCGTATCGGATGGCAGTACGTGTCGTCTGGATATGTGGGCGTTTGGGCCCGCGAGAATACCCGTGAATCCCTGTTCGATGCCATGGAACGACGGGAAGTTTATGCCACGAGTGGGCCACGCATGGTGGTTCGCTTCTTCGGCGGTTGGGACTTTACCCCGGAAGATGCAAGTCGTAACCCCGGTGATGTGGGCTATGCCAAGGGAGTTTCCATGGGCAGTGATCTGACCAGTATGCCGGAAGGGAAAGCACCGACCTTTTTGGTGGCTGCATTGAAGGATCCGATTCGGGCAAACCTCGATCGGATTCAAATTGTCAAGGGCTGGCTGGATGCTGACGACAACACCCACGAGAAAATCTACAATGTGGCTTGGTCTGGCGATCGCGCCATCAGTCTTGATGCAGATGGCAGCAAGTTGTCACCTGTGGGCAATACCGTGGACACCGATACAGCCGAGTGGACAAACACCATTGGTGCGGTTGAGCTAGCACAGGTTTGGACAGACCCGGACTTTGATCCCACCCAAAGGGCATTTTACTACGCACGGGTGCTGGAAATTCCGACTCCTCGTTGGACGGACTACGACAAAGCGTTTTACGGCGACGAGTGGTGTGCTGAAAAGAGTATCAAGCAGAAGATCGAGGAGAAAATCACGCAGAAATCTATTTGCGACGAAATTCCCCTCACCTTACAGGAACGGGTTTATACCTCTCCTATCTGGTATTCTCCAGCTAAGACGATCAACCTCCCATCCCTGCCTGCCCAAGCTGTTGAAAATATGAGTCACGAAGATTTTTGGAATCGAATCATTCAGGAGGTTGAGAAACATTATTCAACCAAATGATCAAGTAAATCTATGATCCTGGCATCTCACAATTACAAGTTTGGTGATTTCAACAATGTATTAACTGAGTGTAAGTCCAGCATTTCCCTTGTTTTAACAGAAACGATTTACCAAACCCTATCTAATTTAAGTAGTAATATCCGGTCAATAACTCACCGCTAAGTCTTTTCAGACTATAGCGGGAGCTTGAAAAAGCTCATAATTGACCAGTCTAAGTTCCTAAAGAACTACGTTATTCCTAAGTGTTAAGGTTCCTACCTGAGGATGCGTAGCTAGTCTTCAGCTCTAGAACCCGGTCGTTAAACAGGTGTATTTGAGTTAAGCCAGTGCGACTGGGAAAGTACCGAGGAATAACATTGACGTTCGCGCAAGCGTGTGCGAAGCACTCAGCTAACTTAACCCTAGTAATAGGAGAAAACACAATTATGCGTGTCTTTGTACTCAACAAAAACCGACAACCCTTAGATCCATGCAAGCCTGCGAGAGCCAGAATTTTACTTTCGGTAGGAAAAGCAAAGGTCTATCGTCGTTACCCATTTACCATAATTTTGACGGAGGAAGTAAAACAGCCAATAACTCACGATCACCAACTCAAAATAGATCCTGGAGCAAAAATAAGCGGTTTAGCTATCGTCCAAGGAAAACGAGTAATCTGGGGATCTGAACTTACCCATCGAGGGTTTCAAATACAAGAGGCTTTGACCTCTCGTAGACAATTGAGACGTAGTAGACGTAATCGCAAGACTCGATACCGCAAGCCCAGGTTTCTTAACAGAACTAGATCAAAAGGCTGGTTAGCCCCCAGCTTGACGTCTAGGGTTCAAAATATTTTAACTTGGGTTAAAAAGTTGAGTCGATTCTGTCCTGTCACCGGCATATCCCAAGAATTGGTTAGGTTCGACACTCAAAAGCTGCAAAATCCTGAAATATCTGGTATCGAGTACCAACAGGGTACACTTTACGGCTATGAACTTCGGGAATATTTACTTGAAAAATGGAATCGCAAGTGTGCTTATTGTGGGGCAACAGGTACTCAGTTAGAAATCGAGCATATCAAGCCATTATCTAAAGGTGGTTCCAATCGGGTTTCTAATTTAACTATTGCGTGTCATCCATGTAACCAGGCTAAATCCAATCAAGATATTGAGCTTTTTTTGTCTAATAAGCCTAGTATCTTGAAACGAATACTGAGTCAATCATTACGCCCCCTGGCTGATGCGGCTTCTGTTAACTCAACTCGCTGTACGTTGTACTACGAACTGAAATCAATAGGATTGCCTGTTGAAGTGGGTAGCGGCGGATTAACAAAATTCAACAGGTGCCGCCAAAATCTTCCTAAAACTCATTGGTTAGATGCGGCCAATGTGGGAAAAGTTGAAACTCTGATTATTGAAGTAACCCTACCTTTGGCAATATCAGCTAAGGGACACGGCACTCGTCAGCTCTGTAGGACTAATAAGTATGGGTTTCCCACTCGTCATTGCTCCAGAATTAAATTTCACAAAGGCTTTCAGACCGGAGATATTGTCCGCGCCGTGGTGACTAAGGGGAAGAAGATCGGTACTTATGTAGGACGGGTCGCAACCCGAAAATCAGGGTCTTTCAATATCTCAACAAAATCAGGATTGGTGCAAGGGATTAGTCACAAATATTGCAAATTTATTCACAGAAAGGATGGTTATGCTTATGCAAACTAGACTCTGTCCTCATGAACCTCTCACCGTTAACCCTGCGGGTATAACGGGAGTCTCCAAGGAGGTAGAAAGATGAAATTGAAGCCTTTACCCCTGAGGATTCGACCCTTGTGGTTGCGAGTCCTAACTATCGGGCTTCTCAGCCTGCTGCTATCTATGGGACAAATGCCCCTAGCCTTAGCCAAGAGTGAAGTGAACCCCGCTGAACGAAAAGCCCTATTCGGGGACCTGCACGTTCACACCAACTACTCCCTCGACAGCTACCTGGGATGGAACCCCAATGGCCCCCGTGAAGCCTACCGCTTTGCCAAAGGGGAACCGGCGAAGACGGCAACGGGGGAAGAGCACAGGTTGAAAACCCCCCTCGATTTCACCGCAATCACCGACCATGCAGAAGATTTAGCGGCGATCGCCGTTTGCAACACCCCCGATGCCCCTGGCTATAAATCCCGAGACTGTAGGCGTTTGCGGGCTTCTTTTGAGAAGCACAACCTCGACGCTGGCGCAAAGGCCTATGAAGAATTCGTGATTTTCGCTAAGCCCTTGGGCCCGTGCGAAAAAGATCCGGAAAGCTGCAACCACTATGGTGCTTTACTGTGGGACAAAATCCAGGATGCGGCGGCAGAGTTCAACAAACCTCGGGTGTTCACAACCCTGAACGCCTACGAATGGACCTCTCTGGGCAATATCAAACGCGGCAGCACCGGCGGGACTGGGATCCATCGCAATATCATTTTTCGCAATGACACCGTGCCTGAGGTTCCATTTTCGGCAACAAATTCTCCCGATCCCACAGGTTCTCCCAATCCCGAGGATCTGTGGGCTTGGTTGGATGAAAAATGCACGGGAGAATGCGAGGCGATCGTGATTCCTCACAACACCAACCTGTCCCAGGGTACTGCTTTTGCCCCATACTACTACGACCTGGAACGCCCCATAGACGCCGAGCGCGCCCGCACCCAGCAACGACTGGAACGACTGGTGGAAGTCATCCAAACCAAAGGCGAATCGGAATGCCGAACCGGTTTGGGTAATACAGACGAACTCTGTGGCTTTGAAAAACTCGACCGTCGCCCCATTGCCAGCGGTCATCCCCTGGTGGTGGAAGGTGCCGCCGTCCAGGCACTTGCCAGCGCAGTTCCCTGCACCGGAATTGACGAACCTGAGGGTTGTGTCAGCAAACATAGCTACATTCGGGAAGGACTGAAGGAAGGCATCAAGCAAGAGGCTAAGATCGGAGTCAACCCCTTTAAGTACGGTTTCGTGGGTGCGACCGATTCCCACAGCGGTTTTCCCGCCAGCGGTGAAGAATACAATTTTAAGGGCAGTCACGCCGTCACCGACTCAAAGCCCTCACTTCGCCTGGGTGTTGGAGATATAGACAATCCGATTGGGGATTATGCAGAGAACCTGTTGAACAATCCCGGTGGTGTGACTGGGGTTTGGGCTGAAAAAAACACCCGTGACAGCATCTTTGATGCCCTGAAGCGGCGGGAAACCTTTGCCACCAGTGGTCCCCGCATTCAAGTGCGGCTGTTTGGCGGCTTCGGGTTCTCGGACGACCTGAACGAACGCCCTGATGCCCTCGATATTGCCTACAGCACAGGCGTGCCCATGGGCGGGGATTTAGACGATTTAGACGATTTACCGGCACCGCTCGCTGCCGATACCCCTCCCAAAATGTTCGTGTGGGCCATGCAAGACCCCAAGAGCGCCAAATTGCAAGGCATTCAGATTATCAAAGGCTGGTTGGATGAAAACGGCGACCTCC
This sequence comes from Moorena sp. SIOASIH, assembly GCF_010671925.1. Taxonomy (GTDB): domain Bacteria; phylum Cyanobacteriota; class Cyanobacteriia; order Cyanobacteriales; family Coleofasciculaceae; genus Moorena. The sequence goes on from NZ_JAAHIH010000011.1 coordinate 127,964, forward strand.
AAGAGAAGGTCTATGCTGTTGCTTGCTCCGATGGCTTAGAACCGGAAGACGGAGTCTGCCCGCCGAATGGGGCAACGGTAGATATAACCACCTGTGCTATATCCCAAGGTCCTTTTGTACCTGGCGCAGCCGAACTCAGCGCGGTTTGGCCTGACCCCGATTTTGACCCCAATCAACATGCATTTTACTACGCACGGGTGATTGAAAATCCCACCTGCCGCTGGAGCACCTATGATGCGATCGCTGAAAACATCTACCCACGCACTGGAGTCCCTCCCTTCATCCGTGAGCGGGCTTGGTCTTCCCCCATCTGGTATAACCCGGCTCCGGTAGAGATCGAACCTCTGCCTGACCAAGCTGTTGAAAATATGAGTCACGAAGAATTTTGGAATCGAATCATTCAGGAAATTCAGAAACATTATTCAACCAAATGATGAAGTAAATCTATGATCCTGGCATCTCACAATGGCTTGGTAGTTTCGAGACCGATTAACTGAGTGTAAGTCCAGCAACCAAGCGATCGTTTCTTCATCCGAAGCGATCTTAACCAAAAATCTAGCTTAGCCTAAGAAGGAGGCTATTTATGTTACGAAAGATTAAACTTTTGGGGAAACGACTCACCATTGGTCTGATGACCATGTTGTTGTTTGTTTCCTTCAGCACAACTGCACAAGCGGTTACTCTAGGACCAGCTGTACCCTTGCCCGCGCAGCTCTCCTGTGATGGTGAAAGCCTGAGTGATCCTGCCCAACGTCAGGCTTTATTTGGGGATCTGCACACCCATACCACCTATTCCCTGGATGCCTACTTGGGCTTGATGCGGAATGACCCCGATGCAGCCTATAAGTTTGCTAAGGGAGACCCCAACGAGCTTCCAGGTGGCATCACCCAGCACAAAGTGCCCCTGAATTTTGCGGCTGTCACCGACCACGCCGAATTCCTGGCCGAGGTGGAAATGGCCCTCAATCCCGAATATGGTAAAAAGAAATACTACCATCCCCTGGCTATTGCGATTCGGAACAAGCCCCAGTCTGAGCTGCTGTCAACCCTAGTATACGTCCAGGTAATGCAGGGAGCCGCTCGCTCGGAAGACCAGCCAGAACGCACGGCATATGCGTCAGGTCCCATTGCAGATCAAGCCCGGGTAAACGCCTGGAAGAAAATTCAACAGGCAACGGAAGACAACTACGAACCGGGCACATTTACAACGTTGCACGCCTTTGAATGGTCTTCTGCCCCGGGCGGTGCAAACCTACATCGGAACGTGATTTTTCGCGATACTGTTGTGCCTGAGGTGCCCGTGAGCCTCTTCGACACCCAATCCCCCGAGGTGTTATGGCAATACCTCAGCCAGTACGAGGACGATGGCTCGACGGTTTTGGCAATTCCCCATAACAGCAACGTCAGCACCAACCAGATGTTCATGCCAGAACGGTGGAATGATGACACACCCATCGATCCAGCCTGGGCTGAATTGCGGGCAAAATACGAGCCATTGGTGGAAATCATGCAAGTCAAGGGCAACTCCGAAACCGTGCCTGCCTATGCCCCAGAGGATGAGTTTGCAGACTTTGAATTGATGCAAACTACCGAACGCACCCGAGGGCGCTACGGCTATGTCCGGGAAGCCCTGAAGAATGGTCTGCGCCACGAAGCGACTTTGGGAACCAATCCCTTCAAGTATGGTATTATAGGGGCTACAGACAACCATAATGGCTCTCCTGGGGATACCGAAGAAGACGATTTTATTGGTTCCCACGGCTTTACCGATGCCACACCCGAACTGCGGCTGTTTAGTGAAATTCCCGGTTGGGAAAAATTGCCCTACCTCAATCCTGGGGCATTGACCGGGGTTTGGGCAGATCAGAATACCCGCGAGTGCGTTTACGATGCTCTGGCTCGTAAAGAAACCTTCGGTACTAGCGGCACCCGCACCCAGGTACGCTTTTTCGGTGGCTGGGACTTTGCAGAGGACCTGAACCTGCAACCAGATGCGGTTGAGCAGGCTTATGCCACTGGCGTTCCCATGGGCAGGGATTTACCCACGCCTGATGCGCAGAAAGCACCTAAGTTTTTTGTCTGGGGAACCAAGGATCCCAACAGTGGTAACCTGGATCGGATTCAGGTGGTCAAAGGCTGGACTAAGCATGGCTTGACCCACGAGAAAATTTATGATGTGGCCTGGGCAGGCGATCGCGAACCCAATCCCACAACCGGCAATTTGCCACCTATCGGCACCACTGTAGATGTTTATAACGCCACCTATACCAACGACATTGGTAGCCCCGAACTCTCTGGGGTTTGGCAAGACCCGGACTTCGACCCCACAGTGCGAGCATTCTACTATCTGCGGGCCTTAGAAATTCCCACTCCCCGCTATTCTACTTACGATGCTGCCGAACTGGGCATTGTCCCGTCTTCCCCCGCCGAAATCCAAGAGCGAGCCTGGAGTTCCCCGATCTGGTATACTCCCAGTGATGCCTATCTAGCTGCTGGTGATGCCGATGCGTTAACTGTTGACCAGCTGGAACAACAAGGTATTCCACCCCTGACTACGGAAGAGATTGAAGACCTGATCCGTGGCCACAATCTGCAAATTAGTAATCTGATCACGGACGAGGAATTTATCGGTTTCTTTCAGGATTACGAATTCTATCAGGATGAAGGCACCTGGTTCCTGGGCGAGTCGGCCACCTCTGCGTCCCTGCATACTGGGGAACTGGAGGCAGCAGCTCCTATGAAATACAAGATAGCAGACAATCAACTCAGCTTTAACCTGAAGGATGACAGCGAGTTTGTCGCGCAGCTGTTCAATAATAACGGGCAGATTCTGGCAGCTCGCAATGACGAGATTGGCTATGTCAACTATGAGTTGAAAGACCTTGAAGAGGATCTCGACCTGTATACTCGGCTCCCCCAAGATGCTTTAGATTCTTTAGATATGAGTAATGAAGAATTTTGGGAGCGAGTAATTCAGGAGATTATTCGCTTAACAAAGTAACTGTTGAATTACAGTAAGAATTCAGCCGTCAGTCGTCAGCCTTCAGCCGTCAGCCGTTGGCCAAAGGCCACGCTACGCGAACAGCCGTCAGTCATTCCCTACTTGAGGTGCTGACGTAACATAAATTAAACCAATTCTTACCTATTTTATTAAAAAGCTGTTCGCGTAGCGTGCGCGTAGCGCATAAACTGATAACTGATAGCTGAATGCTTACGAATTACACAGCTAGGGATTAACGTAGCATGTCGAAGTTTGGTATTACTTCGGCATGCTATTTCACAAAAAATGGTAATGACTTGATAGAGAAATGGCAGTTGCGTAGTGGCGTGGCAAGCTTAATTTGATGCATTAGGATTTTCACTAAAAACAATACTTGGTCTATTTTTAGGCATTTTGCTATTGCACTATTTTAAGCTTGCCACGCCAGTAGGGTGCGTTAGATGGCTCAAATCTTTTGCCCTCAGCCGAACGCTCACAATCCGTCGTAACGCACCAATTCCATTAATCAAGGAATTACAAAACAATTCCAAAAGGAGTTCATCAACATGAATCGAATAGTTTCACTTTCGCAAATCCGCAAACTCTTTATAATAGGGTTGTGCATTTGCTTTGTGATCGGGAATATCCTATTTTCCTCTAACAGCGCCCTGGCAGTTTCGTTTTTGCCACCTGGAGAATACGATCTTCCAGATTTCAACCGACCCGTACCGCCCATAGGAGAAATACAACCCTACTCCCCCTATGCAGGGCAACCCCAAGCAGATCCTGGTCGTCCTCAACAGGTATTCTGGGGGGACACTCACCTCCATACCATCTATTCCTTTGATGCCGGTGCGGCTGGAACCATGCTAACCCCCGAAGCTTCCTATCGATTTGCTCGGGGAGAAGAAGTGCTCACCGATGGTGGGCAACCAGTCCAGTTATCTCGTCCCTTAGATTTCTTGGTGGTCACCGATCACACCGACCAGTTAGGATCTTTCCAACAGTTTGTCGATAACCCCCCACAAGATTGCGGTGACGATCAGCAGCAGATAGATGATTGGAATACAGCGATCACAAACGGTGGTGAAGACGCAGCCAACGCACAGAACGAGATTACCTCGGCCTTCGCTCAAGGCACAGTTCCAGCGTGTATGCTCCAAAGTCCAGAGGAGTTCGGTGCAGCTTGGGATAATGAAGTCGATTGGGCAGAAGAGTTCAACGACCCCCACAAATTTACAGCAGTGATCGGGTATGAGTGGACTTCCCTAGATGCAGGGGACAACCTCCACCGGAATGTCATCTTCCGTGACAATGGCTACAAAGCAAAGCAGTTGCTGCCTAAGACTACAGCAGATGGCACCGACCCAGAACTGCTTTGGGCGTGGATGCAGAACTATGAAGACACAACGGGTGGAGATGTGCTGGCCATACCCCATAATGGCAACGTCAGCAACGGAAAGATGTTTGCCGACACCGATGCTCGCGGTATGCCCCTAAGCCACAGTTATGCCCAGCAGCGACAACTGTGGGAGCCACTCTATGAAGTCATCCAAATCAAAGGGGCGGGGGAGACTCATCCGTTCTTGTCTCCCGATGATGAATTTGCTAGTTTTGAGATTGCAGGTTGGGATAACGGAAACCTAGACTTGACCGCTCCGGAAACACCAGAAATGTACGAGCATGAGTATGCCCGTGCTGCCCTCAAGAATGGACTGAAGTTTGAAGAAGACTTGGGAGCAAATCCCTTCAAATTTGGTCTGGTGGGTTCCACGGATTCCCATATTGGGATTTCCGGGGTGGAAGAAAATAGCTTTATGGGCAAGTTTCCTATTTATACCCCCAGCCCCGATCGGGCAGAACACGTCTCGAAGACAAGTTGTTTTGTTAAAATAGGAGATAAGTGTATTCCGGATCCGGAAGTGAAGCGATTCGGATGGCAGTATGGAGCAGCTGGCTTTGTGGGCGTTTGGGCTGAAGCCAATACCCGCGAGTCCTTGTTTGATGCCATGGAACGACGGGAAGTCTATGCTACCAGCGGACCACGGATGATCGTTCGCTTCTTTGGTGGTTGGGACTTTACCCCGGAAGATGTGAGTTTTCACCCTGCTCATGTGGGCTATGACAAGGGCGTTCCCATGGGTAGCGATCTGGCCAGTATGCCGGAAGGAAAAGTTCCGACCTTTTTGGTAGCGGCATTGAAAGATCCGATTCGGGGAAATCTTGATCGCATTCAAATTGTCAAGGGCTGGCTGGAGAATGGCGAAACCCAGGAAAAAGTTTACGATGTAGTCTGGTCGGGCGATCGCGAACCTGATCCCACAACGGATAAGCTTCCCCTTGTGGGTTGTGCGGTCAATCCCGCTACATGTGAGACGGACGATCCGATGGAAGATACCGGTACTGTCAATACCGACACAGCAGAGTGGACAAACACCATTGGTGCGGTTGAGCTAGCTGAGGTTTGGACAGACCCGGACTTTGATCCCACCCAAAGGGCATTTTACTACGCGCGGGTGCTGGAAATTCCCACACCTCGTTGGACGGACTACGACAAGGCATTTTACAATCTAGATCTACCTGAGGAAATTCCCTTGACCCTACAGGAGCGAGTGTATACCTCTCCGATTTGGTACTCTCCATCTAACGTAATATCTGAGATAGCTCCGTTGCCTGAAAATCCCGAAGATGGCAGTGATTTTGATTTCTGGAACAGAGTAATTCACGAAGTGATTCGATAATTAACTGTTGAATTAAACAACTAGGGATTAGAGATAGGATGTCAAAGTTTGGTATTGCTTTGGCATCCTATCGCATAAAAATAGGCGTTGCTGATTATGGGTATGGTTTTGCCCCCCTAGCCCCCCAAGCGAGGGATTGCTCGCTTGGGGGGAAAAAGACTTTCAAAGTCCCCCAGAATTGGGGGATTTAGGGGGCTTTAATAAAACTAGATGATCCTGCATTCATTCCTTAATTCAGCAACGCCCAAAAATTAACAATTAATTGATATCGTAAACAAGGCACAGATAAGCTATTAGGTATATTTAATGAATTGGAACCGCATTTGGAAAATAGGGGTGGGAGTCGCGATCGCACTAGTTTTGGCCATTGTTGCCTACCTGGTGATAGCACAACAGAATCAACCCATCCCCGATATAGGCTCTACAGGCACGAGTAACCCGGAGCCAGAGGTGGTTGACTCAGATACAGAGCCTTTTACTTTGCAACTGCTCCATGCTTCAGATTTTGAGGCTGGACTGGCCGCATTGGAAGATGCTCCTCGGTTTTCTGCCGTCCTGAATGCCCTGAAGGAGGACTACCCCAATACCCTTGTCCTCTCCTCTGGAGACAACTACATTCCCAGTCCGTTCCTGTTTGCTGGCAGCGATCCTAGGTTGAACGAGACCCCTGTGGGAGAAGCTAGTATTGGTCACGCTAATATCGAAATCCACAATCAACTCGGTATCCAAGCTTCCACCTTTGGGAATCACGATTTCGATCTGGGCAGCAAGGAAGTGCGGGATATCATTCAACCAGATGGAGCTTACCGTGGGGCGCTGTTTCCCTATCTCAGTGCAAACCTCGATTATAGCACAGACCCTAACCTCTCCAGCCTGATCACGGCAAACGGTCAAGAAGTCAGCACTATTCCGCCAGGACAGGTTGCAGGGACTGCAGTGATCACCGTCAATGGTGAGCCAATTGGTATTGTGGGAGCAAGCACACCCCTTCTGCCTACCATCTCTTCCTCTGATGGAGTGACGGTGTTCCCGGAAAATCCAACAGACTATGATGCCTTGGCTGCTAACATCCAAACTGCGGTGGATGAACTGACGGCTACAGGCATCAACAAGATTATTCTCCTAGCTCACATGCAACAGTTGACCATTGAGCGGGATGAGTTAGCCCCTCGTTTGCGGGATGTAGATATAATTGTGGCGGGAGGGTCTCACACCTTGCTGTCTGATGCCACCGATCATCTTCGGCTGGGAGATACCAGTGGCGGTATTTATCCTATTCTCAAAACCAATATAGATGGAAATGCGATCGCTGTTGTGAACACGGATGCCACCTATAAGTATGTGGGTCGTCTGGTAGTGGACTTTGATGCAAACGGTATCATCATTCCCAGCAGTATTGACCCCAACATTAGTGGAGCCTACGCCACAGATGATCAAGGAGTTGAAGCGGTAGGAGGAACCCCAGATCCAGAGGTTGTAGAAATTACCAATACCCTGGATGAAGTGATCAGTACTCAGGATAGCAATATTTTTGGCAATACCAAAGTTTTCCTGCGGGGCGATCGCGCTTTTGTCCGTACTGAAGAAACCAACCTGGGTAACCTAACCGCTGATGCTAACCTGACCTATGCCAAAACTGTAGATGCTACAACCATGTTTTCCTTCAAAAATGGGGGTGGCATCCGTTCCAACATCGGGGTAATTAGCGCTGCTAACGGTGGCATCGACCCCAATGACTTTGAACTGTTGCCTCCAGCAGCCAATCCTGAGGTGGGCAAGGAAGAAGGGGAAGTTTCCCAACTCGACATTACGAACTCCCTCCGTTTTAACAATGGACTTACCCTGTTTACCGTCACGGCAGATCAATTGTTGCAAACCATCGAGGATGCGGTAGCAGCAACAGCTCCAGGTGTGACTCCCGGCCAGTTTCCCCAAGTCGGTCGGCTTAAATTTAGCTTTGATAGCACTCGTCCTGCCAATGATCGAGTTCTATCTTTGGTTGTCCTGGACGATCAAGACCAAGTTATCGATGTAGTGGCTCAGAATGGTGAATTAGTGGGGGATCCCAGCCGCACCTTTCGTGGTGTTACCATTAGCTACGTAGCTGATGGCGCTCCTTTATCCACCTTCTTGAGTGCCAATCCAGCTTTGTTCAATCGGGTTGATTTCTGGGGTGAGCCGGATAGCAATGGCAATGGGGTTTTAGATCCTGAAGAAGACCTCAACAAAAACGGGGTCCGAGATGCTGCGATCACTGAACCCTTCGAGGGTTTTGCTAATTTTGCCTCCTTTGGTTCCGAGCAGGATGCCCTGGCAGAATACCTCCATGAATTCTTCCCCACAGCAGCCAATGCCTTTAATCAGCCTGATACTGACCCGGCATTGGACGAACGGATTCAGAACCTGGCTTTCCGGGAAGATACAGTAATTCCTCAATAACCCGGCATTGCTAAATCAAGGGATGAAATGAGTGGGGTGGGCATCCTGCCTGCCCGAAAATGAAACCCACTGGACTGACACAGCTAAAATGGTGCTTTAAAAAAATTCCTCAATCCCTTGTCAATTAAAGTTTTTCCCAAAAATATATTTTACTACTTTAGCTGTGTCAGTCTACTACTTATTATAAGGGTTATCCTTTGCTGCGGTAAGCATCCCGCTCACTATTGAAGGATAATAGTCCTAGAAGTTTTATAAAAAGTAATGGCTGCCAAAGACCTATTCCATGATGCTGTAAAACAAGCACTCCTGAAAGACGATTGGATTATCACAGCAGATCCTCTAAAAATTAAGATTGAGGGAGTTAAGCTTGAAATAGATTTAGCAGCAGATAAAATTATAGCAGCTCAAAAAGCAGAACGAAAAATAGCAGTTGAAATAAAAAGTTTCCTCAATACTTCGGCAATTACCGATTTTCATGCTGCACGCTTTTAAATTTTTAAACTATCGTCTAGCATTACAAATGAGCGAATCAGATAGAATACTTTATCTGGGAGTTCCTGTTGATACATTTGAATCATTCTTCCAATAAAAATTGCCCCAAGAAGCAGTTATAGCGCTACGCGCAAGGCAATAGGCAATAGGCATGCTAGCCATAGCTGGTGATAATAGCTTTTGCGGCTTTTATAAATGTCAAACATCTTAATGCGTAGTGCCATAATTTTTATCAAGTAAAATTGCTCATATACAATCCTGTTGAGGAGGTAATAATCCAATGGAAAAATTATAAAAGTACTGATTAATAATTCGCCAACTATTAACTAATCATGCCACATTAGAAGCGAATAATTCAGATTCAGAAATTGAAGGTCAACTTATTTTTGACACAGAACATGACCATTATCAACTTCTAGATATCGGCTGGGATGGACTCAAACGAGTTTATAACTGTTTCATCCATTTAGATATCAAAGATGGTATAATTTGGATTCAGCGAAATATGACAGAAGCTGATTTGGCACAAGATTTGGTGGAAATGGGTATACCAAAAGAAGATATTATTCTCGGTTTAGATCCCAGTTATAAACGTCCTTACACAGGCTATGGAGTGGCTTAGTGATATTCACCTGATCGGCTATGGGCACGCTACTTGAAGTGCCATTGGCCTTTGGCCAACGGCTGATAGCTGAACTGATAGCTGACCGCTTAATGCTTACGTACTATACCAATCCGTGTAGGAATTGTGAGAATTTTTGTTCCCTGTTCCCTACTCCCTGTTCCCTGTTCCCAGATCCGCTGTTCCCTTTGGTATAATAGCTTGTCTGACTCAACAATGAAGACTCCTTGGTTAAAATTACTTCTGTTCAAACTTTTCCTCAGTTTCCTGACAGTATGCCTAGTTTTTGGCACTGCCACACCAGTCAAGGCATCTCCCACGGTAAATAGCTGCCCTGAAGGTATGACCTTCATTCCTGGCGGCACTTTCAAGATGGGTTCCGACGTTTACTACCCTTCCGAGCGCTCTGCGGACGATGTCACCGTTGAGAGCTTCTGCATCGATAAATACGAAGTGACTAATTCCGAATTTGCCAAATTTGTCAAGGAAACGGGTTATATTACCGTAGCAGAGCGTCCCCTCTCTTCGGAACAGTTTCCGGACTTAACAGAGGAGCAACGGGCACCTGGTTCCCTAGTCTTTCAGATGCCGGACAATGGTGTTAGACCAGTCGGTTACCTGAGCTGGTGGAAGTGGACTCCTGGGGCTGACTGGCAACATCCCTTTGGTCCGAAGAGCAATATTAGAGGTAAAAAGAACTATCCCGTCGTCCATGTTGCCTATGAAGACGTTCAAGCCTATGCTAAGTGGGCAGGGAAGTCAGTACCCACAGAAGCCCAATGGGAATATGCCGCTCACGGTGGACTGGATGATGCTACCTACAGCTGGGGTCAGCAATACTCCGCCAAGAAGGCTAATACCTGGCAAGGATTCTTTCCCTTTTTCAACACTAAAACTGATGGTCACACTGGCACTGCACCTGTAGGTTCCTTTGAACCAAATGGTTATGGTTTGTATGACATAACTGGTAATGTCTGGGAGTGGACTTCAGATTGGTATAGCATCGGTCACCATGGCAAAGCCCACAGTCTTAATCCTACAGGACCTAATCAAAAAGAAAGCTTCGACCCCAGAGAACCGGGTGTTGCTAAACATGTAATTAAAGGCGGGTCTTACCTGTGTGCTCCTAATTATTGTAGTCGCTATCGTCCTGCTGCTCGGGAGTCTCAATCACCGGATACAGGAACGACTCACATTGGATTTAGGTTAGTTAAGCCTGATAAGATTTCCTAAATCTGAAAAAATTATATAGCGTTTATTCAAAGTCCCCCTTTTTAAGGGGGATTTAGGGGGATCCCTTTGTACCTCATGGGAAAGACAATTGCTATAGAATTGATTATTTGCTTCGTTAAGCTGTTCAGCATTTAGATTGGGATACTTAAATTGCTCAAAGGGAACAGGGAACAGGGAACAGGGAACAGAGAAAAACCAATTTAAATGCGCATCAGCTTAAACCCCGACAATCATTAACGGTAAATCGAGGGATAATAACCAGATAAAATTATTGCTCTTGTTGGGTAATATTATTCAATAATATCACAGTTTTTAGCCAGAATATTAATCAAAACTTAGTTAAAAAAATTAATTTTTTTAGCTAAAATTGGTTGGGATGAATTAACTATAGCGTTTATCATAGCTATGAGGTACACATTATTTTTTCCCGATTCCCGATTCCCGATTCCCGATTCCCGATTCCCGATTCCCGATTCCCGATTCCCGATTCCCGATTCCCTGCTCCCTCCAAAGAATTTTTACCTGACTGAATTGCAAACCGCTGTATGCTTTATAAATCCTATGCAATAGCTTTTTTTAACGAACCCTAAAACTTCCAAAAAAAACTTTTTAAAACCCTTGACAAACAAAACTATAATCATTACAATAATCAATATTAACCAAGTTGAACTTTTTCACTATGTCAGAAACCTTTACTCGCAATTTCAAGAAACAACCTACTCAGCACACTCTGAAAGGTCCTCGTCAATCAGTAATTCATAGTATGCAGATGCTTTATGCCCTAGGCTATGCCGAGATTGCCGAGTGGACTCCTCTGGAACCGACTGATATTCCAGGTGAAGTAATGACGACTATGACCAAGTATTGGTTGTTGCCATAACACCTTGTCTTGATCCAGTCGCTCATGGGGGAAACCACGGCAGTTGCTCATGGGGGAGACCCCCAAGACCGCACTGCCTCCCCAAGACCGCGCTGCATCGCTAAATTTCTGGGGGGGTTTCCCCCCTTCACCAAGGGTTTTGGAAACTTCTGACATATGTGATTGACATAGCCGTGGATAGTATTTCTACGGCTATTTTTTTTGTAAGTATATGGGCTACACACACGCTGCGCGAACAGCAATCAGCGGTCAGCAGGGGTCAGCGGTTTGCAATTGCTGTTAGGTACTTTCGTTCTTGGTTTTTAGGGAATAGGGAATCGGTAATCCTACACTCTCCCTTTGACTCTAAATGTAAAAACCTACTCCCTCGGTGCGCTAATGCACGTCAACTTTTGCCTCTAGCATGCATGCCTTTTGCCTTGCACGTAGCGCTGTATTGACAAGATTGGTTTGGTCGGTAAAAATAGCCATGTTTGCCTTGAAGCGGATCAGCAATTACACCCGAGAAATCTTAGCTCATGAAAAAAAGAACGTTCTTAGTTTTCCTATCGATTCTCTTATCAGTGTTTTGCCTAGGAGGCTTTGTGGGATGTCCCCCTGCTGCTGCAGACTATGACCCCTTACTGTCTTGGAATGCCGGTGCGGCTAAGCAAACGATTTTTGACTTTGTGCAAGAGGTTACCAACCCCAACAGTGATAACTACGTTAGTCCTAGCGATCGCATCGCGGTCTTTGATAATGATGGAACCCTGTGGAATGAAAAACCCAAAAATATTTACGGGTTATTTATCAAAGACATGCTAGGTAATGCCTTTTCAACTAAAAGGGATGCCATCTTTGAAGACCTCAAACTGCAGGGATTAACACCGGAAGACTATAAACAGAAGGCGAGGTTCTTTCTGGATAATTCCAAGCATCCAGACTTTGGAGTGCCATACATACAGGTAACTTACGAGCCCATCGTTGAACTGGTCAATTATCTCAGGAGTAATGATTTCAAGGTCTATATTTGTTCTGGGGCGGGACTTGATTTCATTCGCTCCTATGCCGAAGATGCCTACGGTGTTCCCCCTGAAAATATTATTGGTACGACCGTCCAAACTAAGTTTATTACTAAAGACGATGGCTCTCATATCTTGGTTAAGAAGCCAATACTGGTCCAACCCATTAATAATAACGAAGGTAAAGTAGTGGACATTGATCGCTACATTGGTAAAAAACCAATTATGACAGTTGGTAATTCCGATGGTGATTTAGACATGCTTCAGTATACTGACGAGCAAGATGGTCCAGCTTTGATGATGCTGGTTCACCACGATGATCCCCGCGAATATGTATATGATACAGGTGCCGAGAATGCTCTTCGGGAGGCCGACGCTCGTGGTTGGACAGTTATCAGTATGAAAGAGGATTTCGTAACAGTGTTTGGAGAGGAAATCGATATAGCAAAGGGAACAGGGAACAGCGGATCTGGGAACAGGGAACAGGGAGTAGGAAGTAGCGAGTAGGGAATATGGCATCAAAATTCTCTCAATTCCTACACGGATTGCTATAAATCCCAGAAAGAATTTTAATCAGAGAACCAATCTGGATATCAAATAACATCTAAATACGAAGGATTAATCCGATCAGTAATTTCTGATCGGTATCCTAGACCTTGACAGTAAGTGCCAAGCCCTACTTACTACCCATGGCTTCACTCCCTAATCGCTAATTTCAGGCTTTGGCAAAAGTCCCCAATGGCTGACAAGCCTTCTGATTGGGTGCCATCTGCCAAACGCTTTACTATAGCGCTACCGACAATCACGGCATCTGCACCCCAATCTTTGACCTGCTTAGCTTGTTCTGGCTGGGAGATCCCAAAGCCAACCCCGATGGGCTTATCGGTTAGACCACGCATCTGATTGAGTAAGTCTTTTACCCGTGATTGCAGCTGAGTTCTCATCCCGGTGACACCGGTAACACTGACTAGGTAAATAAAGCCCTGAGACTGTTTAGCGATCGCTTCAATCCGTTCTGTTGGTGAAGTTGGTGCCACTAACAATATCACTTCAATCCCGAGCTCTGCTGCAGGTTTCAGCAAGATTTGAGCTTCTTCCAGGGGTAAGTCAGGCACCACTAACCCTTTCGCCCCCACTTGAGCAATCTGCTCTAAGAAGGAATTAATCCCTCGGTTGAGAATGGGATTGTAGTAGGTAAATAGGACAATTGGCGCTTCTATCTCTGGGCTAACTTCCTTTACCATTGCCAGCACATCATCCAACTGCACACCTTTTTGTAATGCTCTAGTAGCAGCAGCATGGATAGTTGGACCATCGGCCAAGGGGTCAGAATAGGGTACTCCCAGTTCAATGATGTCAGCACCGGATTGGTCGAGTACCCGCAAGGCTTTGGCTGTGGTTTCTAAATCGGGATCCCCAGCGGTGATAAAAGGAATCAGAGCACACTGGGAGTTAGATCTCAGGGATCCGAAGCAATCGGAAATTTTGGTCATTGGTCATTCGTCATATAGTTTTGCCCTGCCCCCCTGGTTAAGGGGATATGGAGGAATCGTCCTGTGCTTTGGTCAAACGCTTTTCCTGTTCCACCTCTGCTTGGAGTTGGGCAAGTTCTTCTGGTGTCATTTCTTCGAGTCGCTTTTGCAGGACAGCATCTTTATAGTCTTTCACCTGCTGGTTATAGGTCATGGTTTGGGTCAGGGCTCGAAACAGGTAGGTTAGCACCCACCCAACTAACCCCCCTACCAAGAGGACTTGACTCCAAATCCCGGCTTGGATGTGATCGTACCCAGCGAGCTGAAAGATCAAGTAGGCTATGCCGCCAGCAGCAAAGATACCAAGGGAAATTCCAATCGCGTCAATTCGTCGCATGAATTACTATAGCAAAGGGAACAGGGAACAGCGGATCTGGGAACAGGGAGCAGGGAACAAAAATTCTCACAATTCATTTAGGTACCCTATAATGATCGCTTAAGTGACTGACTTAGCCTTGTGGCTGACGCCGCTTGGGGCGAAGGTTTAAGATTGGACTGAAGAGTAATAAACCTGGAAAGAATAAGAAGACCAGGAAGTACATGAAGCCTCGCTCGAAGGAGCTAGCAACGTACCACCGTTTCTGTAGGTAGAGATAGATGGCCAGAGGGAATACCAATAAGTAGGCTCCTGCCAAAGACAGGTAAAGTATCGCAGTAATCATAGAATTTTGGTTTAGGACACAGAAGACAAAAATGCGTTCGTGTAGCGTGACATGCAGGTCAATCGCTCAACCCTACTATACTACCTTAGGTCCAACATGCTGCCCTGTGTTCCCCCAGAGCCAGACTTTATCCCCCTCTTAAAAATTTCAACAGTATAATTGCAGAGTAGACCCAGTTCATGTTTTAATATATAACAGTGAGATCACAGTGGTTGATGGGTAAACAAAAGCCCACAGCTATCTAATCTCAACCAGGGGGCGTGGCGGAATGGTAGACGCTACGGACTTAAGGAAATTGAGCACTGATGGAGAAATCTGTCATGTGAATGCTCTCAAATTCAGGGAAACCTAAGTCTGGTAACAGATAAGGCAATCCTGAGCCAAGCCGAGAAAACCTCTCGGAAGGTGCAGAGACTCGACGGGAGCTACCCTAACGTAAAGCCGAGGGTAAAGGGAGAGTCCAATTCTCAAGAGCCAGCTATGGTAGTAGCGAAAGCTACGGGAGAATGAAAATCCGTTGACCTTAAACGGTCGTGTGGGTTCAAGTCCCACCGCCCCCATTTTGATCAGAGCGTGGCCAGAAAAGTTGGTAGATGACTGTGGTTGGTTTATTAAGGGTTGGGCACTAAACTATGGCGCTATAGTAAATCAGTCCGCACCTCAAAAACCTGCGGAAAATATAAAGCTTGCTCTATCTGCTTTATAAGTATTGGCGTTGCCCCTTCCAACGAAAATGCTTAGGTGCGACCCGTGGCGAATTTAATAATTAGATGCGGAAAGCGCACCTAAGGAGTTTTTATGTAAGTATTTAGCTATCAGCTATCAGCTATCAGCTATCAGTTATCAGTTATCAGCTATCAGTTATCAGCTATCAGCTTTTGAATAAAACAAGTAAGCATTGGTTTAATCTGAGTGAAGTCCCAGCGTCGTTCGCACAGCGTGGCCATTCGCGTAGCGTGGCCTTTGGCCTTGGCCTTTGGCCTTGGCCAAAGCCTGTGGCAAAAAGCTGACGGCACCTCAAGTAGCGTGAGCTAAAAGCTCATGGCTGACGGCTGACGGCTGAATGCTTACGTTTTCATCTATACCAAACGGTAAGATATTTTTACTAATAGATATAAACCATAAGCGCGTCTGACGATGCGGTTTTTAACCGATATTTGCTCCTTCTGGTGCTAACAAAACCATTCCTAGTGACCCAGGTTCACACTAATTATGAATTGGGGTTGCATAAATTTATAAATTTGCTAATATAGTTAAAGATTTCACGAATAGAAAAAATTTGAGTAAAATTGCTGGTTTGAGTATTGGCTTTGAAGAGGTCAGTATCAGCCAACAATAAAACCATACCCTAATTGCTACTACAGGGTACTGATTAAACTAGCTTGGGTGCAGATAATTTTTCTTTCGTTTAACTCGATTATGGCTGTGGCATGACGTACTATAAAAAAGTCAAAAAACATGACACTGAACATATTCTTAAAAGAAGCATTTGAACCCAAGAATAGTAAAAATACTCCAAATTTTTTACCAGAAGTTAGCCTCAGTACCACACCTAAACTATTAATCGAATCTGAGGGAACTGTTGGTAAGGTTAACCTTAGCCTCAGTGAAGCTCCACCAGTAGAAGGAATAACTGTAACCGTCACTGCCCCTGAAATACTAGAATTCGACCTTGAATCTTTGGAAGTAACAGGAGGAGAAATAGTAGTACCTCCGGTAGCATCAGATTTATTCGGTTTTACGATTAATATTACAGAACAAGATGCAACGGTTAGCTTGGCTGTGGCGGATGATGGGCAAGTAGAAGGGCTAGAGGCAGTAACCTTTACCCTAGAAGAACCACTGGTAATTTTTGAACCAACTTTTGAAGTCAATCCTGAAGCTAATCGTGGCACGTTTCTAATTCGGGATACTCCCAAAGTTATCCCTATTCAAGATAGTCCAGATTCTTTACCAGAAGTTAGCCTCAGTACCTCTCCTAAACTATTAATCGAATCTGAGGGAACTGTTGCTAATGTTAACCTTAGCCTCAGTGAAGCTCCACCAGTAGAAGGAATAACTGTAACCGTCACTGCTCCTGAAATACTAGAATTCAATCTGGACTCTTTGGAAGTAACAGGAGGAGAAATAGTAGTACCTCCGGTAGCATCGGATTTATTCGGTTTTACGATTAATATTACAGAACAAGATGCAACGGTTAGCTTGGCTGTGGCCGATGATGGGCAAGTAGAAGGGCTAGAGGCAGTAATCTTTACTCTAGAAGAACCACTGGGCATTTTTGAACCAACTTTTGAAGTCAATCCTGAAGCTAATCGTGGCATCTTTGTAATTGCGGATAGTCTCGAAATTTTTGATGACTATACTCTATTTTAGGGATTTACTGATATTAGTAGTCCCCAATTATCAGATAATACTTTGATTTCTGCTAGTGGTCGAAATTTATAAATTTTAGAGGGTATTGATACCGCTAGCTTCGGTGCAGGTGATTTGTGTTTTAATAAAGAATAAGTTGATAATTGTTTAATTAGGTTAGGTACAATTTTTTAGGTGTTATGGCGCAGCGAGCAGCCAGCATTGAGAAGCGAGCAGGGATAAGAGGTAAAGAGTTTGTGCACCTCATTAGGCTAGAAACAGCTAGAGCAAAACTTAAGCAGTAAGGTTACCTGTAGGGTGGATGATTAATGGATCCTACAGCTTAAGGACGAGTCGCCTTTGTTGGTTTGGTGATTAATTAGATTAATCAGCCGAACAAGAGGAAATTAATGATTAACCCAGCAGCGGACTATGATTCCCCCTGGAAAGACACCCTGGAATGGTACTTTGAGCCCTTCATTGCTCTGTGCTTTGCCCACATTCATAGTCAAATCAATTGGTCTCGTCCAAGTGAATTCCTCGACAAAGAACTGCAAAAGGTGGTGCGAGACGCGGAAGTAGGACGTCGATGGGCTGACAAACTGGTTAAGGTCTGGCTCAACAATGGTCTTGAAACTTGGATTCTAATTCATGTGGAAGTCCAAGGGGAAAAACAGACGGAGTTTGCTAAACGGATGTACACCTACCATCATCGGATTAGCGGACGCTACAATCGACCGGTTGCTAGTTTAGCAGTCTTGAGTGATGCTAACCCCCAGTGGCGACCAACCCAATACAGTAGCGAAATCTTCGGCTGTAAAATCCAGTTCAATTTTTTGATGGTGAAACTGCTAGACTACAAACAGCAGTGGCCAGAATTAGAACAAAGTGCCAATCCCTTTGCCACGGTGATCATGGCTCACCTGAAAGCAGTTGATACTCGCAGTGATGGCCAGCAACGGAAAATCTGGAAAATGGCTCTGACCAGACGATTGTACCAGCAAGGGTATCAGCGACAAGACATCCTAAACTTATATCACTTCATCGACTGGGTAATGCACTTACCCTCAGCACTAGAACAAACCTTTCGTGAAGAACTTAACCAGTACGAACAGGAGGTCAACATGAAGTATGTCACGAGTATCGAAAGGTTGGGCATTAAGCAAGGTCGTCAAGAAGGTCTTCAGGAAGGAGCTGAGCGACTGCTGCTACGATTGCTTCAAAGGCGCTTTGGAGAGTTATCCCCTGAGATTCAAGCTCGTTTGAAGGGGTTGAGTGTCGAAAAATTAGAACAGTTAATGGATGTGGCCATTGATGTAGAATCTATTGAGCAATTAGTACACCATCTGCCAGCATCCCAAGCCACTGATTAAAATCAGGACTTAGATGTCCTGTGTCTATTCTGAAGGGTTAATTGTGATTAATCCTTCACTATTTTTTGAGCAGGGAAACATGGTTTGGTGATTAATTAGATTAATCAGCTCAGCTAGAGAAAATTAATGATTAACCCAGCAGCGGACTATGATTCCCCCTGGAAAGACACCCTGGAATGGTACTTTGAGCCCTTCATTGCCTTGTGCTTTGCCCACATTCATAGTCAAATCAATTGGTCTCGTCCAAGTGAATTCCTCGACAAAGAACTACAAAAGGTGGTGCGAGACGCGGAAGTAGGACGTCGATGGGCTGACAAACTGGTCAAGGTCTGGCTCAACAATGGTCTTGAAACCTGGATTCTAATTCATGTGGAAGTCCAAGGGGAAAAACAGACGGATTTTGCTAAACGGATGTACACCTACCATCATCGGATTAGCGGACGCTACAATCGACCGGTTGCTAGTTTAGCAGTCTTGAGTGATGCTAACCCCCAGTGGCGACCAACCCAATACAGTAGCGAAATCTTCGGCTGTAAAATCCAGTTCAATTTTTTGATGGTGAAACTGCTAGACTACAAACAGCAGTGGCCAGAATTAGAACAAAGTGCCAATCCCTTTGCCACGGTGATCATGGCTCACCTGAAAGCAGTTGATACTCGCAGTGATGGCCAGCAACGGAAAATCTGGAAAATGGCTCTGACCAGACGATTGTACCAGCAAGGGTATCAGCGACAAGACATCCTAAACTTATATCATTTCATCGACTGGGTAATGCACTTACCTGAAGCACTAGAACAAGCCTTTCGTGAAGAAGTTAACCAGTACGAACAGGAGGTCAACATGAAGTATGTCACGAGTATCGAAAGGTTAGGAATTAAGCAAGGTCGTCAAGAAGGTCGTCAGGAAGGTATTTTAGAAGGTCGTCAAGAAGGTCGTCAGGAAGAAGCTGAGCGACTGCTGCTACGATTGCTTCATAGGCGTTTTGGAGAGTTATCCCCTGAGATTCAAGCTCGTTTGAAGGGGTTGAGTGTCGAAAAGTTAGAACAGTTAATGGATGTGGCCATCGATGTAGAATCTGTTGAGCAATTAGTAGACCATTTGCCAGCACCCGAAGCCGCTAATTAAAACGCTGATTAAAACCAGGACTGATATGTCCTGTATCTATTCTGAAGGGTTAATTGTGATTAACCCTTCACTATTTTTTGAGCAGGGAAACAGGGTTTGGTGATTAATTAGATTAATCAGCCGAACTAGAGAAAATTAATGATTAACCCAGCAGCGGACTATGATTCCCCCTGGAAAGACACCCTGGAATGGTACTTTGAGCCCTTCATTGCCTTGTGCTTTGCCCACATTCATAGTCAAATCAATTGGTCTCGTCCAAGTGAATTCCTCGACAAAGAACTACAAAAGGTGGTGCGAGACGCGGAAGTAGGACGTCGATGGGCTGACAAACTGGTCAAGGTCTGGCTCAACAATGGTCTTGAAACCTGGATTCTAATTCATGTGGAAGTCCAAGGGGAAAAACAGACGGATTTTGCTAAACGGATGTACACCTACCATCATCGGATTAGCGGACGCTACAATCGACCGGTTGCTAGTTTAGCAGTCTTGAGTGATGCTAACCCCCAGTGGCGACCAACCCAATACAGTAGCGAAATCTTCGGCTGTAAAATCCAGTTCAATTTTTTGATGGTGAAACTGCTAGACTACAAACAGCAGTGGCCAGAATTAGAACAAAGTGCCAATCCCTTTGCCACGGTGATCATGGCTCACCTGAAAGCAGTTGATACTCGCAGTGATGGCCAGCAACGGAAAATCTGGAAAATGGCTCTGACCAGACGATTGTACCAGCAAGGGTATCAGCGACAAGACATCCTAAACTTATATCACTTCATCGACTGGGTAATGCACTTACCCTCAGCACTAGAACAAACCTTTCGTGAAGAACTTAACCAGTACGAACAGGAGGTCAACATGAAGTATGTCACGAGTATCGAAAGGTTGGGCATTAAGCAAGGTCGTCAAGAAGGTCTTCAGGAAGGAGCTGAGCGACTGCTGCTACGATTGCTTCAAAGGCGCTTTGGAGAGTTATCCCCTGAGATTCAAGCTCGTTTGAAGGGGTTGAGTGTCGAAAAATTAGAACAGTTAATGGATGTGGCCATTGATGTAGAATCTATTGAGCAATTAGTACACCATCTGCCAGCATCCCAAGCCACTGATTAAAATCAGGACTTAGATGTCCTGTGTCTATTCTGAAGGGTTAATTGTGATTAATCCTTCACTATTTTTTGAGCAGGGAAACATGGTTTGGTGATTAATTAGATTAATCAGCTCAGCTAGAGAAAATTAATGATTAACCCAGCAGCGGACTATGATTCCCCCTGGAAAGACACCCTGGAATGGTACTTTGAGCCCTTCATTGCCTTGTGCTTTGCCCACATTCATAGTCAAATCAATTGGTCTCGTCCAAGTGAATTCCTCGACAAAGAACTACAAAAGGTGGTGCGAGACGCGGAAGTAGGACGTCGATGGGCTGACAAACTGGTCAAGGTCTGGCTCAACAATGGTCTTGAAACCTGGATTCTAATTCATGTGGAAGTCCAAGGGGAAAAACAGACGGATTTTGCTAAACGGATGTACACCTACCATCATCGGATTAGCGGACGCTACAATCGACCGGTTGCTAGTTTAGCAGTCTTGAGTGATGCTAACCCCCAGTGGCGACCAACCCAATACAGTAGCGAAATCTTCGGCTGTAAAATCCAGTTCAATTTTTTGATGGTGAAACTGCTAGACTACAAACAGCAGTGGCCAGAATTAGAACAAAGTGCCAATCCCTTTGCCACGGTGATCATGGCTCACCTGAAAGCAGTTGATACTCGCAGTGATGGCCAGCAACGGAAAATCTGGAAAATGGCTCTGACCAGACGATTGTACCAGCAAGGGTATCAGCGACAAGACATCCTAAACTTATATCATTTCATCGACTGGGTAATGCACTTACCTGAAGCACTAGAAGAAGCCTTTCGTGAAGAAGTTAACCAGTACGAACAGGAGGTCAACATGAAGTATGTCACGAGTATCGAAAGGTTGGGCATTAAGCAAGGTCGTCAGGAAGAAGCTGAGCGACTGCTACTACGATTGCTTCAAAGGCGCTTTGGAGACCTATCCCCTGAGATTCAAGCTCGTGTGAAGGGGTTGAGTGTCGAAAAGTTAGAACAGTTAATGGATGTGGCCATTGATGTAGAATCTGTTGAGCAATTAGTAGACCATTTGCCAGCACCCGAAGCCACTGATTAAAACAAGGACTGATAGAGAAATCCAAATTCTCTTGCCCAATACCCCACACCCCACACCCTATACCCTAGATTCTGTGTAACCATTGAGTATAGGGATGCTGAACTAAATTGGAGTTGAAGTATCTCGGATCATTAGATACTTCAATTCCAATCCATTCTGGTAGTTCAATGTCCTGATTTTCATCAGTTAGTTCAACTTCTGCCAAAATTAATCCTTGATTATCCCCAGCAAACTCATCTACTTCCCAAATCAAGCCAGCGTGTTCAATTTTATAACGAGTTTTCTCAATTAGGGGACCCTGGCACAAAGTATCGAGCATTTCTTGAGCATCCGAGCCTGGGATAGGATACTCATACTCTTTTCTAGAAAAACCCACCTTGGGACTTTTGATAGTAAGATATCCTTGATCTCCCACCAGGCGCACCCGGACAGTAGTGCGGTTGGTTGTACGAATGTAACCTTGGCGATAAACACTACCAGTGCCTAGTTTCCGCCACTCTTCGCCTTTAACTAGAAATTTCCGTTCGATTTCAGTTGCCATAGGTACAAAGTATAGTGTAAATAGCTATTATTAGTCATTGGTTAATTGAAAATAGGACTTACGAAGTTTAGTTGGTTTTGCCCCCCTAACCCCCCTTGCTCTGGGGGGTACTACTCAAAAAGTCCCCCAAGGCAAGGGCGATTTCAGGGTGCCTTACGTAAGTCCTGGAAAATTGACCATTGTTGATTGACTATTGTTGATTGTCCATTTTAAAATCAGAGCAAGTCCTAACCATTCTGCTTATTGCTATATTAATCAAAAACTTTACAATCTTGCCTATTTAGTTAGCGATCGCTTCATATTAAAATACCAGAGTTAATCCGGATTCGTTTATTTTGGCAAGAAATATAAAAATAGAGAGCCAATTACGTAGAGTTACTCATAGAGGAACTCATCGTTGTGGCTAATGCCAATAGCTAATGTAAGTAAAATTATCAGGATAAACATCGATGTCCCAACAATCAACAAACCAAAAGAGTGGAGCAGCAGCATTAATTGATGAAATGAAAAAATTTGCCAAATTAGCTGAAGAGTTAGAAAAGCAAACCAAAGATTCTAGCGAACAAGGCTATTCAGGCAAAGGAAATAACATATGGTGAACGGGTTTAGTGAGGATAAAAGGACTATACTCACACTCTTATTGATTAGGTAAACGGATGTAGGGTAAACGAGTGTAGGGTGAACCAGTCAGTGAAGGATTTTCAGGTTTAGGAATCGGGATGACTACGAGCAAGATGGTCACCCGATTACCACACCCGGTCACCCCACACCCTCTTATCCTACAGCCGTCACGCCTTCAATCTCCTCATCGGTTAGCTCATACAACTCCCGTAACTTCTGTAAGGTTTCCTGATCCGGTTCCCAGAATCCTCGCCCATTTGCCTCTAACATCCTGCCGACAATATTGCGAAATGCCTCAGGATTTGCCTGTTGCAACCTCTTGGCCATTTCTTCATCCAAGGCATAAGTATCTGCTGCTTGGTCATACACCCAGTTATCTTGAAAATCAGCTGTACCCCCCCAACCAATCAATGCTGTCATCCGTTGGGAAATCTCATAAGCTCCCCCAGACCCCTGATTGGCCATCGCCTCAGCCCACTTGGGATTAAGTAACTTTGTCCGATACTCCAACCGCAACAAATCCTCTAGCTTCCGGGGTGTAGTATCCTTTGAGAAACTTTCCACAAAACTGGCATTAACGGTCTTACCCCCTTGCTTCTCGGCTGCTCGCTTCAAGCCTCCAGTATTGGCATAGTATTCTTGAATATCTGTCAGCCCATATTCCACCGAATCAATTTCCTGGACTATACTACTGGTACTTTTTAGCAGCTGCTCCATGACTTCGGGACGGGCTTGACCTTTATCTTGCCGTCCATAACTAAATACATTGCGGCTTTGCCATGTATTCGCTAATTCATCCCCCGATTCCCAATTTCCATCGACTACTTGGTCATTGACCAGAGAACCATAATCCCCGGCTGGATTAGAAAACAATCGAGCAGAAACATTGTCTACCCCTTGCGATCGCAAAGCTAACCCATGCTTGCGGATAAAATTCTCTTCCTCCGGTTCATCTGCCTCAGTCGCCCTACGGAACAAATCATCCAGCAGCTCAACAATATTGACAAAACTATCCCGAAAAATCCCTGACAGATTTGCCAACACATCAATTCTAGGATGACCTACCTCAGCTAAGGGCATCAAATCATACCGTACAATCCGTCCCGTTCCCTCTTTAACAGGTACTGCACCTACTAACTCCAATAAAATCCCCAAGGACTCCCCACGAGTCTTGATCGCATCCAATCCCCATAGCATTACCGCAACAGTTTCCGGATACTCCTGATGTTCCTCAAGATGCTGGGCAATAATTTTCCTGGCCACCTCCCTGCCCCGTTCATAAGCTGCCGGAGAGGGCATCCGATAAGGATCCAAAGCGTGAATATTCCGTCCTGTTGGCAAAACCCCAGGACCATCCCGCAACAAATCCCCCCCAGGAGCTGGAGGAATATACTCCCCATTCAACCCCCGCAACAAATTCCTCAACTCCTCCCCAGTCTGCATCAACAACTCACCAATCCGTAACGCCTCCTCAACCTTCTCATCCTCGACCTGTTCACTTCCTTCCGGTGTTTGCGGTTCAAATTCTCCATCGACAATGGCCTTAACCATCCCTTCCGGGACATCCTCCCCAAAATAAGCCCGGAGGTAAGACTCTAACTGTTCCGAATCAGGTACTTGACCTAGAGTGTGCAGCCCAGAGGAAAACAACCGTTGTTCCACCACTAGCAGGTAGTTGTACAACTTGACAAGATAGCGATTAAATGAATCAGCACTAAACATCTGGGCATTCTCTGGACTGAAAGCAATTCCCAAGCGCTTAGCGTCCTCAAAGGGACAATCCGTATCCAAGCCACTATCCACAATCTTTTTACAAATTGCTTCTTTCAAGGCATAATTCTTTTCAGGATCCTCCCGATACTCTGAGATTAAATCCCGTAGCACTACCAACTCCTTATACAAACCAGCCCGACCATAAGGGGGTACATTATGGGAAACCAACACCCCATAACCCCGACGCTTTGCCAACATTGACTCTGAAGGATTATTGGCGGCATAGATATATAGATTCGGGATATTTCCTAGCAAAATATCCGACCAAGAATACCCCGTATTCCCCAGGGGCGAACCAGGCAACCATTCCACGGTGCCATGCATGCCAAAATGCACCACCGCATGGGCATCAAAATCATTCTGTAACCACTTATAAAAGGCCGTGTACTGGGGATGTGGGGTCAAGTCTCGCTCAAACATCAGTCGCATCGGGTCTCCAGAAATACCCAGGGGTGGTTGTACCCCAATCCAGACATTTCCTAACTGAATCCCACCAATCTCGAACTCATCCCCATTAGTTTTGATTCCTGTACCAGTCAAGGATTGCCATTGTTTCTCAATACGGGTAGTTAGCAAGTAGCCTAACCATTCTTCTAGGGTTTTAACGTTAACTGTGGTTGCTGGTTGCTGGTTACTAGTTGAAGGTTGAAGGTTACTAGTTGAAGGTTGAAGGTTACTAGTTGAAGGTTGAAGGTTACTAGTTGCTGGTTGCTGGTTACTAGTTGAAGGTTGAAGGTTACTAGTTGCTGGTTGCTGGTTACTAGTTGAAGGTTGCTGGTTACTAGTTGAAGGTTGCTGGTTACTAGTTGCTGGTTGCTGGTTAGAAAATTCACCATTCAAGCTGTCACCATTCAACCCTTCGTCTGCTGCTTTCACCCAGCGGATTAGTTCTTCTCCATCTTCTGGTAATTCCCCAACAGTGTAACCTTGTTCTTTTAGAGCGTGGAGGAATTTAAGAAGCGATCGCGGTACATTCAATAAGGCTGCTGTTCCTGTTGCTCCATACCCAGGAGGGAAACCATAGAGAATAATCGCAATTCGTCTTTGGTCTGGTGGGGTTTGTCTGAGTTGAATCCAACGCTTTACCCGTCCAGTTAGTCGTTTAACTCGTTCGGGAATCAGATAAATATCTTCTCCGACTAAACCACCTAGGGGTACAGTATCAATTGCTCCATCCAATTCCGGCAATGCATATAAGACGACACTTTGCAACCCCCCAATGCCTTGTCTTGTCCAAGAGTAAATATCTTGAATCAGTAGGGGTGCAGCAATACAATAAGGGACATTCTTAGCAGTGAGAATACGTTTAGCTACAGCCACCTGTCTTCCGGCTTCCATAGAACCAGCTGGACCCCCTACCAACGGGAAACCAATGGTAGAAACAATGGCATCCACTTCTACAGCGTCTTTAGACAGGGAAGGAGTTTCCACTTTATCCAGTTGCCGCTGTTGGGTTTCATAAGCAGATGTCATCCAATCCCGCACGGCTACATGACCTTCTACACCATTGATAAAGATGGGTAAAGGGGTTAATCCAGCTTCCTCAAAGTAGCGAATTAACTGGGGAATATAAGTTTGTTTTGTAACTACGTGTTTGCGATAAAGCAGAATCCCCACAACAGGGTTTTCTCTAGGGTTAGTGGGTTGAAGGTTGGTGGGTTGAAGGTTGGTGGGTTGAAGGTTAGTGGGTTGAAGGTTGGTGGGTTGAAGGTTGGCTGGTTGAAGGTTGGCTGGTTGAAGGTTGGCTGGTTGAAGGTTGGTGGGTTGTTCGCGTAGCGTGGCCTTTTGGCCAAGGTTGTGTTGAGAAGCTAGTGGGCTGGTAGGGCTTTGCCCAATAACGTTTAATTGTTTAACCTTGAAGCTTTTGTACCATTCTAGGTATTGTCGTGGGGATTCAAAATACCCGTCGTAGTCCGGATGGAGTAGCCCCATGTTTGGAGTTTCCACTGGCGGCGGAATTTCTCCGACTTTCAGCTGTAAGTATTTCTCTGCCAGGGTCCAGAACATAGATGCCACATTGTCTGAGCCACCAGCATTCCAGTAACCGTAGATAATTAGCCAATTGCGCAAGTCTTGGACTTTTCTAGCAGGAATATATTTCAGCAGCTTCGGACCAATTTTCAAAAAGCTGATATAACCGGCTAAGCGGTCTTCTTCCCGTCCGTTGCTGAATTTGTCCAGGATGAATTTTACTGGCTTGGGCATCCCCTTGGGTTTATCCCCAATTTTGAACTGACCAATTTGAGTCAGGCTCATCAGTTCTAGAGCTGACTCGAATACCAAGCGGATGGGGATGTGTTGAATGCGATCGCGTAACCATAACACTTGGTCATAATCGAATAGTAGACTACCAAAGAAGACTTGGGCATCTTGGAGGGCAGCGTCTACAGTATCAGGGTTGGCAGTGATTTCGCGATCGCTAAATACTCTAATATCCAGTTCCGGACAGCGGGAGGTTGCTAACTCAGCAGCTTTGCGGTACAAGTCAGCGTTGAATGATTCAAATCCTGCTATCAGTACAATGCGTTTCATGGAACCAGCTCGAAATAATTCTTTACACTTCGATCATATTTGATCATAATCGTACTGATCGGTTAACACTCCCAGTGGCCTTGGGTCAGTTGTGCCATGATTGAGAATAATTGCTAATTATACTTCGGCGCAGTTGTCGGCAACTTCGGAGCTTGGAACAGGGAACTTCGGATTAATAATTGACGATAACAGTATCCAAAAATACTTTGATCAGAGGTCTATTGCTAATTGATAATTGGTAAGTTACCCAACTCTACTTGATAGTATTCCTTCCCTCTTTTATTATATCAAAACTTGCCATCGCCCGTCTTGCCAATTCCTTAATCTTGGAATTGATCACCCTGAGGTAAATTTACCATCAGGGCCCTTGCGATCGCTAATTGATATTAAGCTCTGCCAATTTTATCAATCAGGAAGTTCTTCAAGTGTTTCAGGGTATTAGCAGAACAGATCACCTGATTAGACCGAAACCCCTGATCAAGGTCTTCTTCCAAAAGATGTAATTGAACATGGTACTGCTCACAATGGTGATTTTGAAAATGATATCTGAAGTTATTTTTTTGTGGCATTGAGACAGTAAATCCGCTGATTTTACGATAGGGTACAAACCAAAACTGATAACTGCTATAATTGGTATTATCCTTAGTTTTAACCTCTACCCCTAAGTCCGTAAAGGTAATGATTTTGCCGACTGTAGTCTCAAACTTCCAATCTTGAGCCTGAGGGAATTTCTTTCTCAGATTATTTTTCCAGATCGTGGCAACCTCAGGAGTGGGATACTCACCTACGAGGTCAATTAGCTCCTGTTTAGCACGCTTTAAGTTACCAGTGGCACGATTTCCCAAGAGGTTAAGCGCCCTCTCTAAAGCCTCTGCCGTGCTAGGGATTTTGGGTGGTAAATTCATAATCAATTGCTGCTTGTTTTTTTTCTATCAATATCAACAGAGCTATCAATGCTCGATCCGGAAGATACTCCATGATTACACCTAAATACATTTAAATTCGTTCAGGTACAAATTTATGGGTTTTATTTAGCAATAGTTGGTACCTCAAATAAATAATAATTGCTATAGTTATATTAGTTTTATTTATAAGCTGTTGGTCATTTAAATTGGAGATTATTAAGTTATAAAAAAAACCGTCAAATCCTCTACCCTACTCCCTAATCCCTACTCCCTAATCCCTGCTTCCTACTCCCTAAAACCCCAAGGGCGTAAGTCCCTCACGCAATTTAGAACTTCTATATTTGGTAAGTGATTAACCGGAGTTAGTATCAATCATCTTGCCAGTGTCATGGAAAACTCCCCGATTTTTCTACAGTTGTTAAAAAATTTGGTAATAATCAAAGAGAGAAGTCAGGTAATCATTCAGAGGTGCTGAAGATGAGGATTTTACTAGTAGAAGATGATGAGCGGATTACCGACGCCCTTGCTGAAGACCTCACCGACCAGCATTATGTCGTGGATGTTGCCCATGATGGTCAAGTGGGTAGGGAACTAGTAGAGAGTTTCAGCTATGATTTAATTTTGTTAGATGTGATGCTGCCAAAGATGGATGGTATTACCCTTTGCCGAAAGTTGCGCTCCCAAGGCAACTCTACTCCCATTCTAATGCTGACGGCTCGGGATACCATCAGTGATAAAATTGTAGGACTGGATGCTGGTGCAGATGATTATCTAGTCAAACCCTTTGATTTAGGGGAGTTGTCCGCTAGGATGCGGGCGTTACTGCGCCGGGGAAATACTACCTTACCACCTGTACTGGAATGGGATTCCCTCCGCCTTGACCCCAGTACCTGTGAAGTGTTCTATGAAGACCGCCTCTTGTCCCTAAGTCCAAAAGAGTATGCTCTGCTGGAATTTTTCCTGCGCCATCCTCGCCGTGTGTTTAGCCGTGCTCAAATCCTGGAAAACCTCTGGTCCTTTGAACGACTACCAGAAGAAGCAACCGTTAAAGCTCATATCCGAGGTTTACGACAGAAACTGGATGCAGCAGGAGCTCCCTCTGATTTGATTGAGACAGTTTATGGTTTGGGTTATCGTCTGAAAGAAAATCCCTAATTCAACTATTCAGTTGTTACCGTTGAAAGTTGGCAGGTTGAAAGTTGGCAGGTTGAACGCGATGGACGAAGTCCCGCTTTCAGCGAACGCCTGGCCTTTTGGCCAAGGTTGTTCGCTTTTCGCGTTCCCGTAGGGTAGGTTGCAGGTTTAAGGTTGGTAGGTTGAAAGTTGGCAGGTTGTTCGCCTTTGGCGTTCCCGTAGGGTAAGTTGACGGCGTTCGTGAAGCAACGAATGATATCAAGTATAGTTGGGTCAGTTAACGATTACCAATTACTAATTACGTCAGCCGTCAGCTGACAGCTGACGGCTGAATGCTTACCTAATTACTAATTACTAATTACTAATTACCAATTACCAGATGTTTCAAGGTCTGCGCTGGCGTCTTCTGTTATATTACCTGATGGTAATGGCGGCAATTTTGAGTGTATTTGGTGCGGGTGTGTATGTGTTTTTAACACAGAGTCTGTACCAGCAACTTGACAAAAAACTACGGACTTTAGCCCAATCCGCCGCCCCCTCATTTACTGAAGTAGAAGTGAAAGGGAATCAATACATTGAACAAGTTGATGAAGTCCCCTGGCGAGATATCTTTAACCGAGACCAACAAAGCCTAGAATGGTTTGATGCTAACGGTAAACTATTGGCAAGGCGAGGTGCGATTGTGTTGAGTTTCCCGCCAAAACTGGGTTCGTGGACTCTACAACTCCCCGAGACATCAGAGCCAATTAGGACCTTTACAATTTCTGTCTTTAAAGACACCTCGAAACCAAGCCAGCCATCCCTAGAGGGCTATATTCGAGCCAGTCAATCCACAGAGGATGTAGAAATCGTCCAAAGCCAACTATTTTGGGGATTAGGAATGGGCGGAATGATCGCTCTAGGGTTTGTTGGTATCGGTGGACTTTGGCTGACCCAGAAAGCTCTTGAGCCGATTGAGCAAAGTTTTAAGCAGCTTAAACAGTTTACTGCTGATGCCTCCCATGAATTGCGCAGTCCTCTAACAGCAATTAAAGCCTCTGTGGATGTGATGCGAAATCATCCTGAGCGAATTCATCCCAAGGATGCTAAGAAGTTAGTGGCTATTGCTAGCGCTACAGATCAGATGAGCCACTTAGCAGAAGACTTACTATTTTTAGCTCGCACTGATGCAGCCTTGTCAATTCCGACCCGAAAGTCAGTCCCAATTTCCCTCAATACAGTTTTGCAGAATGTGGTGGAATTGTTAGAATCATTTGCTCAAGATAAGCAGATTACCTTGGAATATCACGGCCAGACAACAGTTTCTGTAATTGGGGATGAAGGACAACTGACCCGTTTATTTTCCAACTTGCTAGAGAATGCCCTGCAATACACACCCCCTAAAGGAAAAGTGATTATTACTGTTGCTAAACAGAATCGCTGTGCCCTGGTCATGATTGAGGACACTGGCATTGGTATTGCCCCTGAACATCAGCCGTTTGTGTTTGATCGCTTCTGGCGTGCGGATAAAGCTCGTTCTCGCCGAGAGAGGGGTACGGGGTTGGGACTTGCGATCGCTCAAGCAATCACTCACAATCATGGGGGAAAAATCACCCTTACGTCTCAGGTTGGGGTTGGTAGCTGCTTTCAGATACGTTTACCGCTGGTTTAGGAGAATAGGCTCTAGGTTTGGATTTTCTTTTGAAATCATTATATAGGGATCCGTTTAGGAATGAATTGTGATAATTTTTAATGCCATACTCCCTACTCCCTACTCCCTACTCCCTAATCCCTAATCCCTAATCCCTAATCCCTAACTTCCTTACCGACTTTTTTACTTTTGGGTAATAATCTCAAAATATCAAGCCCAGAAAATCATCAATTTAGTTGGGAGGTACCATTTCCCTAATCCCTAATCCCTAATTTCTAAGTTCCTTACCGACTTTTTTACTTTTGGGTAATAATCTCAAAATATCAAGCCCAGGAAATCATCAATTGAGTTGGGAAGTACTGTGGTGAATCAAATGCAGTAAATACTAAAAAATAACAATGTTAGGGTGGGTATTTACAGGCTTGATTCTAGCAGGTCTAAGCACCCAACAGAAGATGAAATTCAGGGTAATTTAGACTCTGGCACCCTCAAAATTTTCGGGGAACTTGCCAAAACGTCTATAGGCAGATTGTGCCTAGGAGGAAATCATCCTTGTTAGGTGCGCTTTCCGTGATGGCGAGCAATCCCTCGCCATCACGGGTCGCACCTCTTGATGCAATAGCGAGTGGGGGTTTCCCCCAAGACCGCGCTGCATCGCTCTTATACCAATACCAAATACCAATACCAATTCTCTAAATACCTGCAACAGATAAATTCCCCATTCCCCAAAATGGGGAATGGGGAATGGTCGGAAAATTTGGTTAATTAATCATGAGGCTTCCAGACTTGATCTAACTTAGCTTTCCAATCAGTTATAGTGTATAGTCATCAAGTTGTAAGCCATTCATTAATTAATAGGTTTAGACAACCTATCTGGGTTGAGATTGATGATGACTATACCTCGGTCACTATCCCTCGAAAAATTAGTTGGAAAGCGTTAACCATACCTAGCATTCAGGAGAGATGATGTAAATGAAAACTCGCATTAAGTTGCTAACAGGTATTCTGGGATTAAGTGCTCTGATCAGTTTCCCGGCAATAGCGCAAGAAAAAACAGAAAACTCAGTTAAAGATGCTGTCAATGATGCAACTGAGTCTATGGTAGAAAGCGCCCCCGATTCCTTGAGCAAACCCCTTCAAGAGGGTGAAAAGGTAGAAATGCCAGCTACCACTGACACTGAATCTACAGCCAGTAACCTTGTAGAGCAAGCTGCGAGCAATGATCAATTCCAAACCCTTGTCAAAGCAATTGAGGCAGCGGGCTTAACGGAAACCTTGGCAGGTGAAGGACCCTACACGGTTTTTGCTCCCACCAATGACGCTTTTGCTGCACTGCCAGCAAATACCTTAGACAGTCTACTACAACCAGAAAACAAAGACGTCCTGGTAAAGCTACTCAAGTATCATGTTGTAAGTGGTGTAGTTCCTAGCAGTGAAATCCAGTCGGGAGAAATTATTACTATGGCTGGAAAAGCGGTGACAGTACACGTGGGTGAAGACGGTAATGTTAATGTCAACAATGCCCAGGTAACTCAAGCAGATATTGAAGCCACTAACGGCATTATTCATGTTGTTGACCATGTAATTTTGCCCTCAAGATCTCATGCTCAATCGGAACCAGCACCAACAGAAGTCAGGCAAAATTCAGATTTAAAAAATTCAGCAGGTGCGACCCGTGGCGAATTTAATTCGCCAACGGAAAGCGCACCTGCTGAATAAGTTTGGTGTTTTTGGGAATTATATCCCGTCCGTTTGACTACTTATTATTCAGGTTTATTCGAGATTTGTATAGTGTAAAAAATCAATTAATAGTTAACACTTAACACGTCACGATTTGCTTTAATACAAAGTGATTAACCGGACTCGATTGAAGTAAATACAAGGAGAGAACAAGGAGAAATCAAAGATGAATAAGTTGATGCCAATTTTACTAGGTGGAGTGATTCTGTTTGGTGCTGCTGCTTGCGATGATGCTAAGACAAGTGATGAAGCCTCCTACTCTATAGATCAAAAAGATGAAGAACTAGTAACCTTACGCTCTGAGGGAAACCAAGGCGATGCCATGCTCCAAGGAACCCAAGAGGAAATGGAGTCGAAGATTGTAACTACTCAAGAGCAAAATCAAGCCTTGGGTAACTTAGAAAACGATGAAGATGACCAACTAGCCAGTTTAGTACTTAATAATTTGGAAACCAATCTCCCCAATAGCCAGTTGGAAGTTGAAGCCGCAGAGGGAATTGTGACTATCTCAGGAAAAGTATCGTCTGATGATCAATTGAGTCAGATTGCACCTTTGGCAATCCAGGTTGAAGGTGTTCAGAGCGTGGATGTTCAAGCTACTGTCCAATAGCCAAACAGCTGATCGCTTATCTGGTCAAGTACCAATCCTTTGTTGCCAATGTTACCTAATTGATGTAATTATCTAATCCATAGAGAGGAGTTAGTCGTCTATTGCTTTTGCCATAGTGGTAGGCGACTTTTGTTGTTGAGTGTCTCTCGGCTTGAATTCATGCTGTAGCAATCCGATTTAAGTTGTGAAACACCGGAAGAGCCGGAAAATGGGGAAGATGGGGAGGAGGAGAAAGAGGGGCAGGAGGGGGAAGATGGTTAGGTGCGCTTGACCCATTAAGAATTAAATTCGCTCAAGGTGCGCGCCTCCAAGGCCGCGAGCAATCCCTCGCGGCCTTGGGTCGCACCTTTCGGCAAAGCCGACGCGGGGCGGGTTCGGGTCGCACCTGAAGAATAGTATCGGCTGTTATTGTCAATCAATTAATTACCATGGCTATACATAGCAATTTATCCTGATTGCTGCAAGGGGAACAATACGGATTTATAAACATTAAGATAGGGTTGGATTATAGGTGCATCGGTGTCTATAGTAATCCTGTATGATTCGTCAACAGTGACAGTTCGCAACTCAAATTAACGAACTAGGGAAGTATTGTTCACCTAGGAATTAGGATTGCTATGTTTGTGTGGTGCTAAAGGGGGATAGGATTGTTAACAAAGTCCCCAAATTCCCGGATCAGGTGCAACTTAGTTATGATCATCAAGTCAATCCCTGTTGAAACCATAACCGCCCAGCAGATCATTGATACCTGTCTTCGCATGAACAGTCTTGGTATCAATCAAGGTACTAGTGGTAATGTGAGTGTCAGGGTTAGAGACAGTATCGGTGAGGCAATAGCAATAACCCCCAGTGGACTAGACTACGAAGACCTAACTCCTGATAAAATCTGCAAAATTTACTTCGGCAAAGACAAAGAACCGGTTTTTGCTGAGAATAATCGTTATTTACCCAGCAGTGAATGGCGATTTCACTATGACATACTGTTGAATCGTTCCGATGTCAATGCTATTGTTCATACTCATAGTATCCATGCTACAGCACTGGCTTGTATGGGTCTACCCATACCCAGCTTTCATTATATGGTTGCTAGGACAGGTGGGAGCAGTATAAAGGTAGCTGATTATGCTACCTTTGGCACTCAAGAACTTAGCAACAACGCCCTAAAAGCACTGGGAAATTCATTTGCTTGTTTGTTAAAAAATCATGGTATGATTGCCTGTGGCAAAGATATAAGGCACGCTCTCAAAGTCGCCCAAGAGCTAGAAACCTTGGCTCAAATTTATATCAAAATCCTCAGCGTTAACAAGATTTATGGAGAACCTCAATTATTGAGTGAGGAAGAAATGCAGATAGTTATAGAAAAGTTTAAAACCTATGGAGTTCAGCCCAATATTGGTAATGGGTGATTGGATAGTAATATCTTATAGTATTTATCAAAAAATCAAATAGTTTAGGTACACAAGCTTTGGATTTTAGGGAATAGGCAATAGGGAACAGGGAACAGGTAAAAAATAGGTGTGTACAACCTCATTAATATCAGAAGCCCTATAGATATTACGTAAGCATTCAGCCGTCAGCCGTCAGCCGTCAGCCGTCAGCTGACGTAATAAAGATTAAACCAATGCTTACTTGTTTTATTTAAAAGCTGATAGCTGATAGCTGATAGCTGATAGCTTACGACTTAGGGATACTCTGGCTAGAGTGTTAACAAAATTAAGCAAAACTTGAAAGTTAGTTAACAATCGTAAATAAAATATTAATAAAATATATATTTTTAGTTAAATTTTAAGTTTACAATCCACCATTAGAATTAAGGATGTCATAAAAAATCAACTTAACAACAGGAGACTATTATGGTCACCGCCCCTACACCAAAGGCAACACCAAAGCCAACGGTCAAAATCGGTCCAACTCAGCTGCTGATCAACAACGAATGGGTAGACAGCGCCTCTGGGAAACGATTCGAGACGATTAACCCTGCTACAGGAGAGGTGATATGTGATGTGGCTGAGGCTGATGCCCCAGACGTTGATAAAGCAGTAGTGGCGGCTAGGACAGCCTTTACCAGTGGAGACTGGCCGAAAATGTCTGCCACCCAGCGGGGGGAGTTACTATACAAGCTAGCTGACTTAATCGAAGCAAACAAGGAAGAAATAGCACGGCTGGAAACCCTAGACAATGGGAAGCCCTATCGTGATTCCTTTAATGCAGATGTGTCTCTAGTCATTGCTTGCTATCGGTACTATGCTGGCTGGGCAGATAAGATTCAAGGCAAAACAATTCCCATCAACGGACCCTACTTCTGCTACACGCGCCATGAACCTGTGGGAGTGATTGGTCAGATTATTCCTTGGAACTTTCCACTGTTGATGCAAGCTTGGAAGTTAGGCCCAGCACTGGCAGCTGGTAACACCGTAGTGATGAAAACGGCGGAACAGACTCCTTTATCAGCGTTGCGGATCGGTGAACTGATTATCGAAGCAGGTTTCCCTCCTGGTGTGGTGAATCTTCTCTCAGGCTATGGACCAACCGCTGGGGCTGCGATCTCACATCATATGGATATCGATAAAGTTGCCTTTACCGGCTCGACTGAGGTAGGGCATCTAATTATGGAAGCTGCTGCTAAGAGTAACCTCAAGCGGGTCACTCTAGAACTTGGTGGTAAGAGTCCTAACATTGTCTTTGCTGATGCTGACATGGATAAAAGCATTGAGGGCGCTCACTTTGCCCTGTTCTTTAACCAAGGACAGTGCTGTTGTGCTGGTTCGCGGCTGTTTGTGGAAGAGAAGTGCTATGACGAGTTTGTAGACAAGTGTGTGAAACGGGCACAAAATCGCACAGTTGGTGACCCGTTTGATGCCAACACAGAACAAGGCCCCCAGGTGGATCTCGAACAGTTCAATAAGGTGATGAGCTATATTGAGTCTGGTCAGCAGGAAGGAGCTCAGATGTTGTGTGGTGGTGGCCGAGTTGGCGATCGCGGTTACTTCATCGAACCGACAGTGTTTGTTGATGTCCAAGATCAGATGAAGATTGCCCAAGAAGAAATCTTTGGACCAGTGATGAGCATTATTAAGTTCAAAGATATCGATGAAGTGATTAAGCGGGCAAATAATACTATGTATGGCTTAGCAGCAGCCGTGTGGACGAAGGATATTACTAAAGCTCATGCGATCGCAAACAATGTCCGTGCTGGTACTGTCTGGGTGAATTGCTACGATGTGTTTGATGCCGCTGCTCCCTTCGGTGGTTTCAAGCAGTCTGGGATTGGTCGTGAACTTGGGGAGTATGGCTTGCAGCAATACACCGAGGTTAAGACAGTGACGGTTAAATTGTAGCATTGTAGCAATCTCAAAGCCTGGGTTTACTATCAACAATTTGAAAATAAGGCTACAGCATAATTAGTTGGTAATTTAGGAAACGCTAATGGGTAATGGGGAATTGTAAGCCAATTTCCTATTACCCATTACTTTATGCTTTGCTCAAGCTTCAAGTTAAAGTGCAGGTAAGCATTGAGCGTTCAGCGGTCAGCGGTCAGCCGTCAGCCGTCAGCCGTCAGCCGTCAGCAGACTTAACTCAGATTAAACAAATGGTTACCTGTTGTCTTGATGCAGTCGCTCATGGGGAGGGGCTGTGTGCGGAACTTGTTTCCGCACCTTGTACGCCCCGTGGAAACCCCCAAGACCGCGCTGCATCGCTTATTCAAAAGCACCTCAAGTACCGTGGCACAGGCTTTGACGCTGATAGCTGATAGCTGATAGCTGATAGCTGATAGCTGATAGCTAATAGCTGAATGCTTACGTTATTTTTTAAGATTTCTTGATCCAGATCAATTTAGAAAAAGAACCAGGAGTTTGGTGTGAGTTTTCGATTTAGGAGCAGTTTATTAAATTTTATTAAGCACCATTGGCTTAAATCCACTAACATAGAACAGAATTAGAGAAAAGGGCTAATTAGAGAGATTCAGAAGGTTTCATGAAATACGGAATTGATATTGGTCACAACTTGCCCCCTGATACAGGAGCTCAAGGTATCAGAGTAGAAGATGAAATGACTAGAGACGTGGGAACGAGAGTAATTTCCAAATTGAGAGACTTGGGACATCAGGTAGTTGAATGCAAGCCTAAGAGTGCGAGTACTTTGGGCAGCTCGCTGCGGCAACGGTGCAATATTGCCAATGCTAATCGAGTTGATCAGTTTGTTTCAATTCATTTTAATGGGTTTAATGGTCAAGCTAATGGGGTAGAAGTATTTGCCATTAGTGATACTGCCAAAAAAATTGCCCAGCCAGTTTTAGAAAAAATAGTCGAGTTGGGCTACTTCAATAGAAAGGTTAAAAATGGCTCTCATTTATATGTCCTCCGATATACCAATATGCCAGCAATTTTGATAGAAAGCTGCTTTTGTGATTCCCAGAAAGATATGGAACTCTACGATCCAGAAGTATTAGCTAATGCAATTGTTAAAGGATTAACAGGAGAAGAGCCACCAACTAATAAATCTTCCTCTGACGATAATGTGCTAGAATTACAAAATGCTCTCAATCGCTTAAAAATAAAAAGTCCTGCTGGTCAGCCATTAGTAGAAGATGGATCTCTTGGTCAGGCGACTATCGCAGCAATAAAAACATTTCAAGCGATTGTAGGAATTAACCAAACTGGAATTGGTGACTCGAGCACATGGCAGACTATTAATCAGATTCTTGAGCAACCCATACTTAGACCTAATCATGCTGGAGGTACCACAGTAAAATATCTCCAACGTCGGGTGGGAACTCAGGCAGATGGTATATTTGGTTCAGGCACCGCAAGTGCTGTGATCAGATTTCAGAAACAACAAGGTTTAACGGCTGATGGTATTGTTGGACCACAAACTTGGAGTAAATTGATTGACTAGCAAGGCTTTAAGCCACGTTTACCATTGAACAGGTGCGACCCGTGGCGAATTTAATTACGGGTCAAGCGCACCTCAAGCAGTTGCCTCACGTCTCACCCGAGCGATCGGGGAGCGTGAGATTAATGGCGGAGAGTAATTATATTATAATAATTATATTAGCTCAAGGTAATAATGAATATTACTCATTACTAGTATAGTTTTCCGTTAACAGGATAAGATAGTCTAATGCTCCATATAATCGGGACAATTTATCAATCGTAAAATTTTCGATATTTTGAGTGAAAATGTCCCTTTGTAATCGTCCAAACTGCCATAAATTACCATCAGTAACTATGCCATAAACAGGACGTTGAACATCTTGATTTATTTTTTGGGAAGCTACCAACTCGGCAAGGCATTGCCCCCAACCTTGCTGAAAATCATTTTTATTCGCTTCAATAATAATAACCAGTGGTTTTTCTAAAACCGTTTTTCCTAATTCGGATTTTGTCGAAAATATGTAGTCAGGAGTACCTGACAAAATTTGGTCATAGAAAATGCTTTTTTGAATCCAAAAAGCATAGGTTTTATAGTATTTTTTATAGAGTTCTCGTAACAAGGGGGAAATGATAATTTCACTCCGGGAAGCTTCCGAGCTGAATACATCTATCGTTTCTTTATAAAACTCTAGATCTTTCAAAAAAATTTCTGGTGGGTCAGTGTCTTGAGAAACTATAAACGTTCCCTCTTCGTATTTAATTTGATAGTGTTTCTGTACATCAGCAATAGTTTTAAAGTCACTAAATGCCATAGTTTATCAGTCTCCTGATTGGGTCTAATCATATCTTAGACATCACACTATCTCGTTATGATATTGGAACAGATGTGCGCCGTAGCCTAAGAGACTGTTGATCAAGTAAATTACAAAGTATATCTTAAGACAGCGATTAGTCGCTGACTGTATATAAAGTAAATTATAAAGTTTATCTTAAGATGGCGATTAGTCGCTGACTATTGGTGGCTTAAGGCGGACAGCTCTGTTAACAAGAGTCAAACAGGTGAAGCCAAGCTCGGGTTTGCTGGTTGTTGGGTAGTCGAGTGCGATCGCTTTTAGCGGAAGCTGAGGCCTAAGGCCAAGCGTGGCCTTAGGCCAATCGCTCTTAACCAGAAGAAATAAGTATAAATACTTGATTACTTACAAAAATCAAGATTTGACTACAATTTAACCAATGCGATCGCTAAACAACATTAAGAGGGTGAAGCCAAGCTCGGGTTTGCTGGTTGTTGGGTAGTCGAGTGCGATCGCTTTTAGCGGAAGCTTTGCTTCATCGCGAAGCGTGGCCTTAGGCCAATCGCTCTTAACCAGAAGAAATAAGTATAAATACTTGATTACTTACAAAAATCAAGATTTGACTACAATTTAACCAATGCGATCGCTAAACAACATTAAGAGCCAGAATTCCTTATTCTCGGGATTATGATCTATTTGGAGCTCTTAGCTGATGGGGTAAGCATTCAGCATTCAGCACTCAGCACTCAGCACTCAGCACTCCGCTTAATCCTTACGGCCAGGGAGAAGCTGACGTAACAAAGATTAAACTAATGCTTACCTGTTTTATTCAAAAGTCAAGTAGCGTGGCACAGGCTTCTACCGTGGCACAGGCTTCGACGCATCGGACCTAACCCATAAGCTGATAACTGATACGCGACACGCTGATAGCTGATAGCTGACAAATTAACTTATGAAAAAATCGATATTCAAAGAAAACCGAAAGTATACATTTAGTGACTATTTTGCGATGACCAATCCCACTGAGGAAATTGTTGGTGAGTTTGGTTACTCCTTTGCCATTGAAGTAATTGACCTCCCTAAGTCTACCAACTATGACCTAGATATCATTCAACAGCTCAACCATACCTACTACACCATTATTCCCAAAATAAGCATTACCTCGGAAATTGCCAAACGGGAATTTCTGATTGCCCCACTAATCCTGGAAATTGCCAAGCTGCTCCCAGTTAAAGTCAATGTTGAGTATCCCCTAGATATTAACGATCAGCTAGGGGGAGCGCTAGACTACTTATTAAAAACTAGCCAAAATCTGATTATTATAGAAGCCAAAAAGAAAGATATTGATGGTGGCTTCAACCAGTTAGCAGCAGAACTAATTGCTTTAGATAAGTATGAAGAGAGCGAATCTATTGAAGTCCTCTATGGCGCTGTTACTCTGGGGGATATTTGGAAATTTGGAACCCTTGATAGGAAACGGAAGCACATTGCCAAAACTATTCAAAGTCAGACTATTCCTAGGGATACAGAAGAGATATTCTCAATTCTAATTGGAATACTGAGCTTAAAACCAGGGCAGAGTTCAATTAAGCTGTAACCTATAACCTATAACCTTCAACCTATGGTCAATCGGGAGTAACCGATAATGATTATTGTCATTGACAACTACGACAGCTTTACTTACAACTTAGTACAGTACCTAGGAGAATTGGGTACCCAATTACCTGTGGCATCAGAGATTCAGGTCTATCGCAATGATAAAATTGATCTACAGAAAATCCGCCAGCTCAACCCAGATGGGGTAGTGATTTCTCCAGGACCAGGGCGTCCTGAAGATGCTGGGATATCAGGTGCTATCTACAGCAATTTGGGGTCAACTCTACCCATTATAGGGGTTTGTTTGGGTCATCAAGCCTTGGGTCAGGTATTTGGCGGGAAAATTGTTTCGGCACCAGTATTGATGCATGGCAAAACCTCAGAGATTCATCACACTGGGGTTGGGGTTTTTCGGGGATTACCCAATCCTTTCACAGCGACTCGATACCATAGCTTAGTTATTGACCGTAGCAGCTGTCCTGATGTCTTGGAAATCACGGCTTGGGTAGATGATGGCACAATTATGGGAGTTAGACATCGGAACTATCCCCACCTCGAAGGCGTCCAATTTCATCCAGAGAGTATTTTGACCTCTTCTGGTCAGCAACTTCTAAAAAACTTCTTAGAATCGCTGCCAGCATCTGCTACTCTCTCTATATCTCCCTGAAAATAAACTTGTTTCCAAGAAACCATGAAACGGCGACAGTTGATGCGCTATGTGAGTGCGGGTGTACTCACAACTCTTTCAACCGGCTTAGCTTCTGGACTCACTTCTTACCAAGCACAGCCATCACGCAATGTACTGACAGTAAAGTGGCTTGGTCATACCTGCTTTTTATTTACTGGGGGTGGTGTGCGAGTTTTAGTCAACCCATTCCAAACCATTGGGTGTACGGCTAGATATAAATCACCAAAAGTAGAGGCAGATTTAGTCCTAATCAGTAGCCTACTACTAGATGAAGGAGCAGCGGAAGGGATACCGGGGAGTCCCCGGCTCCTCTTCGAACCGGGTATTTTTCAAGTAAATGGGCTAAAATTCGAGGGAATTAGTATTCCTCACGACCGAGTCGGTGGACGTAGGTTTGGTAATAATGTGGCTTGGAAATGGACTCAAAACGGTATCAATATCCTACACCTGGGAGGAGCAGCAGCCCCTCTAGATATTGAGCAGAAAATTCTGATCGGGCGTCCTGATTTAGCGTTGATTCCAGTGGGAGGGGGACCGAAAGCCTACAACCCTCAAGAAGCTAAACAGGCATTTGATTTCCTTAAGGCCAAGATAATGATTCCTACTCATTTCCGAACCAAGGCTGCTGATGCCGAACAGTGTGATATTTTGCCAGTGGAGGAGTTTTTAACATTGATGAAGGACACACCCATACGCCGTGCCAAAAACGATACCATTAGGATTAGCTCAGGGGATTTATCCCAGGATGGGTCAGTGATTCAACTGATGAGTTACAACTACAACTTTTAAATGCCCTTGCCTAGCCCCTTACCCAGACTGCAACCGCCTTTCTGGACTGGTGGAGTGGCGGTTGTAGGCATGATTTTCTGGATTGAAACCCTACGGCAGTTTGGGTTTATTGTTCCAACTTCCTTTTTACTTCTTATCTTTGCTGTTGCCCTAACTGCCAGTATCGACGGATTACTTGCTGGAGTTACCAGTGCCACAGTATGGGCAATTTACCTGATCTATGCCTCTGCTGTTCACTTTGGTCCACCGAGTTTAACCGGGGGTTCAGTAGAGGTGAGTTTGGGGATTCTAGTGGTGGTCTTACTGGCTGTGCGGCTCGGCTGGATAAAAGACCAGAACCAGAAGCTGATCCAAAAGTTGCGACAAGCCAGCCAAGAGCTAGAACGACGGATTGAACAACGCACCGCTGAACTCTTAACTGCCAATTCTAGACTAGCCAAGGAGATTCGCGGACGCATTCTGGCTCAAGAAGCCCTCGGAAAAAACGAATTGGCATTACAGTTAAGCCAAAATCGACTCGAAAGTATTTTGAGTTCCCTTGAAGATGTGGTTTGGTCCGTGCGCCCCCAAACCTCCAGACTGCTTTACCTCAACTCCGCTGTTGACAATCTTTATGGTTATAGCATATCCGATTTTTTAGCTAACTCAAATCTTTGGCTAGAGGTAATCCACCCAGAAGACCGAGAACGAGTTCAGCAGAAGCGAAATTTGTTCAACAATAACTCATTGCCCTTGTCACCCCAATCACTCCTGGCAATTGACGGTATTGACTTAGAATATCGAATCGTGCGGTCTGATGGGCAGGTGCGCTGGATTCGTGATCACGTCCAAATTCACACCGATGCCCATGGTATCCCGATACGCATTGATGGTATTGTTACTGACATTACCAAAGCCAAGCAAGTCGAGGAAGCTTTGGGAGAGAGTCAGCGAAAATTCCAAGCCATCTTTGACCAGACCAGCCAATTTACTTGGCTGCTGCAACCAGATGGTACCTTGCTCGAAGCCAACCAAACCGCCCTTGACTTTAGCGGATTAACTCCGTCACAGATTGTGGGTAAGCCCTTCTGGCAAATCCAATGGTGGACAAAGTCTACTCAAACCGAGAATCGTTTAAAAAATGCGATCGCTCAAGCAGCTACCGGTGAGTTTGTCCGTTATCAAGGGTCGGTGCTAGGGTTACAGGGTCAAGTGATCACGATTGATTTTTCCGTGAAACCGTTGCGGGATGAAAACGGAAATGTAGTGTTGTTAATCTCAGAAGGTCGAGATATTAGCGATCGCATCAGAGCAGAAGCAGCAACTAATGACGCCCAAAACAAGGACATACTGCTTAAAGAGATTCACCATCGGGTCAAGAACAATTTACAAATTGTCTCAGGACTCCTTTACCTCCAGTCCCGATATATAGATGATGAAAGTATCCTGGAGATTCTCTGTGAAAGCCGCAATCGTCTCCAAG
Organism: Moorena sp. SIOASIH; assembly: GCF_010671925.1. GTDB lineage: Bacteria > Cyanobacteriota > Cyanobacteriia > Cyanobacteriales > Coleofasciculaceae > Moorena. Next base: position 171,260 of record NZ_JAAHIH010000011.1, read on the forward strand.
TCATGGCCTTGATCCATGAGAAATTGTATGGCTCTAAGAACCTGAGCCAGATTGACTTCCAAGATTATATTGAATCCCTGACTAAGGACTTATTAGGATCTTACGCCTGTACTAATCATTCCCCTAGGATTAAGGTTAATTTTGTGCAGACATTTCTGGACATCGACACGGCCATTCCCTGTGGTTTAATTATTAATGAGTTAGTCTCCAATGCTCTGAAACACGCTTTTCCAGAAGGAAATGGTGGTGAAATTATTGTTGACTTTAAGTGCCGTGAGGATAACTATTTTGAACTGATGGTCAGTGACAATGGTCTTGGCATCCGAGAAGGTATAGATTTAGCTAACCCCAAGACCCTCGGTCTACGGTTAGTCCATACCCTAGCCACTAAGCAACTCAAAGGTGAGGTTGAGTTAGATACAAGTCATGGTGTTATGTTTAAAATTAAATTTTCATAAAGTTTAAACAAGTTTAAACAAGCTTAAAGCATTAGAAAATTTTTCAAGACCCACCCTCGAATTGTGATATAGAACTATCAGGTTGTGATGCAGTTAACTAACTGGCAGCACAGAACCAAAGCAAAAGTTATTAAGTACGGAGAACAAACTGGCTTGGCTTTTAGGTTAAGACAAGGGACAACCCACGGTAACTTGAAAAGCAATTCCATAACTAGGAAATGTCACAAATAAACATCTTAGTGGTTGAAGATGAAGCGATCACAGCTGAAGTTATTGCTGAACAGCTCATACAGTTGGGATACACCATAACCGATAGCGTCACCTCTGGGACGGGCGCTATCAGCAGCACTGCCAATAACCAGCCTGATTTAGTCCTGATGGATATTACCTTAGATCCAAATGATATAGATGGCATAACTGCTGCTCAGCGCATCCGAGAGCAATTCCAGATTCCAGTAGTTTATTTGACAGCCCACTCTGATGAGACTACCCTAGCCCGAGCTAAGATGACAGCACCGTTCGGGTATCTGATCAAACCATTTAACGAACGGGAATTGCGGGTAGCGATTGAAACGGCCCTCTATCGGCACCAGCTGGAAAAAGATTTAGTCAAACAGCAGGATCTGCTAGCCACAATACTCAGCTCCACTAATGATGCTGTGATCGCTACCAATGAAACAGCAGCAATCACCTATATGAACCCAGCAGCTGCAACCCTCACTGGCTGGACAGTAGCAGAAGCTTCTGGGCAAAGCATTACAGATGTGATTCAAATTGTAGACGAACTCACTGATGCCCTACTCCAGAACCCAGTCATGGAAGTGCTTCAGGAAGAAAGGGTCATTTTTATGGATCAGGGCATAGGTTTGATTGCCAAAGACGGTAGCAAGATCCCGGTGGGAAATAGTGCTTCCCCGATTACAGAAGAAGATGGTACCATCAAGGGTGTAGTTCTTGTGCTGTGGAATATCAGGGAACAGCAACAACCAGAATTATTGGCAGTAGAAAGAGCAAAATTGGCAGCCAAAGCTGGCGCGAGGGGACAAGCTGAAGCTCAAGCGGGTCAAATCTTGTCTGCAGTAAAAGAACTAGGGGAACTGAAATCTGACCTAATCGCTAGGATTTCCCATGAGTTTCGCACTCCCCTATCGATTATCTTAACTGCTACTGAACTCCTGCAAAAATACGGGTCCAAGTTGTCACCGCACAAAAAAGAAAGAAACTTGTATCGGATTCAATCATCAGTGATGCGAATGACTCGAATTATGGAGGATGTTCTGACCTTAAGCAAGGCTGAATCCGGTGAACTCCAACTCAACTGTGTGCCCCTAGATGTTGTTGAATTCTGCCGCAGTTTAGTGGAAGAGCAGCAAATTATTGTGGGAAAGCGCTATAATATCGAGTTCTTTCCTCAGGATTCCCCTGGCCTAGTTGAGCTGGATGAACAAATCCTACGGCAAATTTTGAGCAATTTGCTGACCTTAGCAACTAAGTACTCCTTCAAGGGTGGTATAATTGCTTTGGAAATGTCTTGTGAAGATAACCAAATTCTGTTCCAGGTAAAAGACCAAGGCAGTGGGATTGTGCCCGAAAGTCAGGGACAATTATTTGAAGCGTTCTTCCGAGCTAGTAATATTGGTTCTATGTCTTCTTCAGGAATGGGGTTAGGCATGATCCGCAAGTTTGTGGATTTGCATCATGGTCAAATTACCTTAACTAGTCAAGTCGGAGTTGGTACAACCTATACGGTAAAATTGCCATTAACCAGTTCTATATAGGTGGGGTTGGGCTAAAAAGAAATATAGCTATAGCAATCCCTGTAGGAATTGTGATAATTTTTGATGGCATATTCCCTACTCCCTGTTCCCTATTCCCTATTCCCTTTGCGATAACAACTAACCAATAACTAAGGATGATTCCACAAACCGAATATAAAGAGCGTCGTGAACAGTTGATGAGTAAGATTGGCAACGGGACCGCAATCTTTCGGAGCGCCCCGGTTGCCATTATGCATAATACTGTGGAATACAATTTCCGACAGGATAGCGATTTTTTTTACTTGACAGGTTTCAATGAACCAGAAGCAGTAATTGTACTAGCGCCCCATCACGAAGAACACCGATTTGTTCTGTTTGTGCAACCGAAAGAACCAAAGAAAGAAGTATGGACAGGCTATCGGACAGGTGTCGAAGCAGCAAAAGAACTATTTGGTGCTGATCAGACCTATCCGATTACTGAGTTGGATGAGAAGTTACCTCAGTATTTAAAAAAGGCCGATCGAATTTATTACCACTTGGGACGGGATAAACCTTTTAACAATACCATCCTGAAACACTGGCAAAGGTTGATGGCTCTTTATCCCAAGAACGGAACCGGACCGATGGCTCTCGAATCCACTAACTTAATTCTATATGGGATGCGCCGGGTTAAGAGTACTACGGAATTGAAGTTGATGCGTCAAGCTGTGGAAATCTCTGTGGATGCCCATAACCATGCTAGAGCATTTACTCAACCTGGACTTTATGAATATGAAGTCCAGGCAGAGCTAGAACATGATTTTCGGCGACGAGGTGCCATCGGACCGGCCTATCCGAGCATAGTAGCATCTGGTGCTAATAGCTGCGTCCTACACTATACCGAGAACAATCGACAGATGCAAGATGGGGATTTACTACTGATTGATGCTGGTTGTTCTTATGGGTATTATAACGCTGATATTACTCGGACATTTCCAGTGGGTGGTAAGTTTACCCCAGAGCAGAAAATTCTGTATGAGTTGGTCTTGAAAGCACAGTTGAATGCGATCGCACAAGTTAAACCAGGGAATCCCTTTAATCAATTTCATGACACGGCTGTGAAAATCCTGGTGGAAGGGTTAATCGATTTGGGACTCCTGGCCGGTGATAGTGAGGAAATTATTAAAGAGGAGAAATATAAACATCTATATATGCACCGCACCGGTCACTGGCTGGGATTGGATGTCCATGACAGTGGAGGCTACAAACAGGGGGAAAACTGGCAGATTTTTCAGCCCGGTAATGTACTAACAGTGGAACCAGGAATTTATATTGGTCCTGATACTGAGCCTTTGGAAGGTCAGCCAGCTATTGATCAGCGCTGGCGCGGGATTGGGATTCGGATTGAGGATGATGTGTTAGTGACTGAGTCAGGGAATGAAGTATTGACTGCTGGTGTGCCGAAATCCATAGAGGAGCTAGAAACTTAAGCTATTGTGCATCTACAGCAAGATATCAGCCCGTGGGTGGTGCGTTACGGAACGGGTTCAGGGGCTTGCGAAGTGGAAAATCAGAAGCAAGATATCAGCCCGTGGGTGGTGCGTTACGGAACGGGTTCAGGGGCTTGCGAAGTGGAAAATCAGAGGCTTTCCGTTCCTAACGCACCCTACGCACTTTTTCGTTCCCGATTCCCGATTCCCTGTTCCCGATTCTCGATTCCCGATTCCCTGGGTGCAGCGCTATAGCTACCATTTTAAAAAACAATGGACAATGTGAAGGATTCTTTCTCTGGGCAAGGGTCAGAGTTTCAGCAACTACAGCACCAATTACGCGATCGCTGGCAGAGTAGTGATCAATTTGACCAAGATGACCACGATATTCTGGTAGTGCCTTCTGTCAGTGTTGACCAACGGGAACTGCTGAAAGTTGAGGGTTTTTTGCACTACGAAGAACGGTTATTATTTTCCCTAATTCGTCTGCGCAACCCTTACACACGGTTAATTTATGTTACCGCTGTGCCGTTGCCACCGATTGTGATTGATTACTACTTGCAGCTTCTGCCAGGAATTCCCTTCTCCCATGCACGCGATCGCTTACTGCTGTTTTCCACCTATGATGCTTCTCTCAAACCCCTCAGCCAAAAGATTCTAGAACGTCCCCGCTTGATGAAGCGGATTCGTCAAGCTTTGCGTCCAGGAAAGTCTTACATGTCTTGTTACAACTCTACTAATCTGGAGCGCGAGATATCCTTAAAATTGAACTTACCCCTACTTGCCCCAGACCCAGATTTGCTTTATTGGGGTACCAAGAGCGGTAGTCGGCAAATTTTTGCTGAGAGTGGTGTCCCCCATCCCGACGGCAGTCAGTTAGTCTGGACCGTTGATGATTTAGTCGAAGCAACAGCTGAGTTATGGCACAGGCAACCGCAACTGAACAAGATTGTGATTAAACTCAACGAAGGGTTTTCTGGGGAGGGCAATGCTATCCTGGACTTGAAACCACTATCGGAGGTAGGTCCGGGAAATGTTTCCCATACTCAAACAGTAGCGGCTTTGAAAGAAAAGATCGTCCATTTGAGATTTCAAGCCAGTGGGGAAACTTGGGAGAGTTATAGCAGTCGGATACCGCAGTTAGGGGCAATTGCCGAAGCATTTATTGACGGAGAAAAAAAGCGTTCCCCTAGCGTTCAGGCTTATATTACCCCCCATGGTGAGGTCAAAATTCTCTCGACTCACGATCAAATTCTTGGGGGACCAGACGGTCAGATTTATCTAGGTTGTCGATTTCCTGCTGATCCAGGTTATCGCCTACAATTGCAAGATTTGGGACTACGAGTGGGTCAGACCTTAGCGGAAAAAGGAGCAATAGAGCGTTACGGTGTAGATTTTGTGGCCGTTCATCAGCCCGATCGGGATACCTGGGATTTACAAGCGATTGAAATCAACCTGCGCAAAGGCGGTACAACCCATCCCTTTATGACCCTGAAATACATGACCAATGGTCGCTATGACCTCTCCACAGGTCTTTTTTGCAGTCAGGAGGGTCAACCAAAGCACTATATTGCCACGGACAATTTACAAAAAGATAGTTACAGAGGCTTAATGCCCAATGACTTGATGGATATTATCGCCTACCATCAACTGCATTTTGATAGCAGCACCAAAACTGGCACTGTATTTCACTTGATGGGCACACTCTCTGAATTTGGCAAACTAGGGTTAACCAGCATTGGAGATTCTCCCCAACAAGCAGAAGAAATCTATAACCAAGTTGTGAGGGTACTGGATCTAGAAACCAAATCCAACAAGGATGCTAATGTTCCAATTTCCCATCCCAGTCTTCCGATTGCTTGGAATATGTAGAATTGAGAATGTAGAATTAAGAATGTAGAATTGAGAATGTAGAATTAAGAATTTAGAATTGAGAATGTATAATTGAGAATTAATTGAGAATTAATTGAGAATTAAGAATGTATAATTGAGAATTAATTGAGAATTTAGAATGGTGAAGTCTACATTCTGCCTTCACCATTCTGCATTATGACAGACAACTTTAAACATTTTTGAATGGTGAAGTCTAAATTAGACATTATCAATTAGACATTCTTAATTCTTAATTCTTAATTCTTAATTCTACATTCTTAATTCTTAATTCTACATTCTTAATTCTTAATTCTACATTCTTAATTCTTAATTCTACATTCTTAATTCTTAATTCTACATTCTTAATTCTACATTCTTAATTCTACATTCTTAATTCTTAATTCTTAATTCTTAATTCTTAATTCTTAATTCTTAATTCTTAATTCTTAATTCTTAATTCTTAATTCTTAATTCTTAATTCTTAATTCTTAATTCTACATTCTACATTCTTAATTCTTAATTCTACATTCAAAACGTCTTTGCCGTATGGGTTAGTGGATCAAACTCAAATCGCTGGTCGTAGTTGGTTTCCCCGTAAATATTAAAGGTAATTGTTGGTTCATCTCCCATTGCTTCCACACTATGGATTGCATCAGAGGTAAAACTAATAATATCTCCAGGGAATAGGATTTTTTCCCCAACTTGTTCGATGCGATCGCGAAAATCTGGGTCATGAGTACGCCGCCAAAAGGTGTTTTTTTCCTGGCCACTGATCACGGCTACTACTCCCCATGTACCATGGTTGTGAATGGGAGAAACTCTTCCCGGTAGCCAGACTACATTTTGGATGGTTAAGGGATAATTGATTTCATCATAAAGCATTTGCACCGACCAGCCTGGGTCAGGGTTAGGTTCAAGATATTCACCCTGTAGCCAGTAGGAACTAGTGAGTAAGCGACGTACCAAAGGACGAATGACTTGGAGCAGTTGGCGCTCATCGTTAATCTGATCGAGAGTATCCTCTAGGTCAGTCAGAAACCGATAGAGTCGATAGGGTTTCGTTGACCATTCCCAGTCACTAGGTATCTCACAGGGTTCACAGTTCCCTTGATTCGTCACTAACCAATCACTACTTTCCATACAGTTTACCTAAGCAAGGTTTTCCATAGATGTTTTGTAAGCTATCAGCTATCAGCTATCAGCTAATGCCCTACGGGCACGCTACGCGAACAGCTATCAGGTTTTAGGTTTCAGGTTTTAGGTTTCAGGTTTCAGGTTTCAGGTTTTAGGTTTCAGGTTTCAAAGTCTGACTAAAATTTGACTGGTGGCAAAGCAGCTCAATCAGTGCTGGTCATTTCTCAGCTATTCCTAAGTTATCTCTCAGTTGTCATTCAGTTTAAGCCAGTTTAGTTTAAGCCATTTCAATTATCACTCATGTACAATGCAGATAAAAATTAACCTTCATTAAAGCAAAGGAGGGAATTGCCATGAAAATTAAATATTTTGCTACTATCGCTGCTGCCTCAATTGTCACTCTAGGACTGGTAACATCCTGTGGGACCGCAACCAACACTGCTCCTGGTGAGAGTACTACAGAGCAAGGCAATCCTTGTGCGGGTAAAAAGAATCCTTGTGCTGGCAAAAAGAATCCTTGTGCCGGTAAATCCAATCCTTGTGCAAGTAAAAAGAATCCTTGTGCCGGTAAATAACCTTTGTTAATCATCTCCACCGATGATCACCGGTACCTAAGATGCCGTGATCATCCCTGGATTTGCCCCTATTGCTGTTGGTGTGATGGCAGCTTGGGATTTCCCTGGGCATACTACCTGGGGATACTAGCAGATTACTTAATTGCTGCCTCGCGCTATGTCTGTGCCAGCCGCCCTTCCCTTTACCTGTAGAGGTTCTATGGGATCTGATCATAATACGTTTGAACAAAAGTTTGACAGATTGTCATGTATATGACAGCTTGTCATATAATTGAACCATTGACAGTCATGGTTCAATTTTTTTATGAAAAACATCCCATTGAAAAAGCTACTATCACTCCTAGTGGTAACCGTCTGTATCTTAACCTTTACCTATGGTTGCGGCGGCCCAACTACAGCAACTGTTCCTCCAGAAACCACACCTGCCCCAGCTGCTGAAGTTGCCCCAGAGCCGGAATCCCCAGCGGAACCCACTGAGGTGGCTGAAGAAGAACCCGCCCCAGCCGAAGCTACTGAGGTGGCTGAAGAAGAACCCACCCCAGCGGAACCCACTGAGGTCCCTGTAGCATCTGAGCCTGCTGCTGCAGCTGATGCAGGAACCTACACTGTGAAAATGGGTACAGACAATGGGCAACTAAAATTTGAACCAAGTACTCTTACCATCAAAGCAGGGGAAACTGTCAAGTGGGTGATGAACAACATTGGTCCTCATAATGTTGTTTTTGATGACGCCGAATCTCTGACTCATAAAAAGATGTTGATGGCTAAGGGTTCTTCCTATACATCTACGTTTGATGAGGTCGGTGAATACTCCTACTACTGTGCCCCCCACCGTGGTGCTGGCATGGGAGGCACAATCATTGTTGAAGCTGGATCATAGTAGCACTAGGACTAGGGCTGTTGATCAAGACTTCGAGCAATGTGAAAACCACACAGCTTTCACAAGATTAATTATTCTAAGACTTACGCGATCGCAAATCGTGGTAGTTTTGTGAATTAAAATCAGCACTTACCCAAGGACTATAACCGTAGGGTATAACTCTTAAGGGCGCAGGGTTTGCGCCCTTACCGCGTTTAAAATCAGGAAGAAATAAAGAAGTTTGACAGCTTGTCTTTTGACGGAAAGAAAAACATGATCTGACAATCCTTTATGGACTAGCCAACTTGTTTTTTTTAATCTCATGAGACAAATTGCATTGAAAAAGCTATTATCACTCCTAGTGGTAACGGTCTGTGTGTTGACCTTTACCTATGGTTGCGGTAGCGCAACTACAGCGACTGTTCCTCCAGAAACCACACCTGCCCCAACTGCTGCAGTTGAAACAGTGGAATCCCCAGCGGAACCCACTGAGGTCGCTGAGGAAGAAACTACTCCTGCTGAGCCAGAAGCAGTAGCAGAGGAAGAAACTACTCCCGCTGAGCCAGAAGCAGTAGCAGAGGAAGAAACTACTCCTGCTGAACCAGAAGAAGTAGCTGTAGCACCTGAGACTGCTGCTGAGCCAGAAGCAGTAGCAGAGGAAGAAACTACTCCTGCTGAACCTGTCGAATTAGCTGCAGCCGTAGATGAAGCAGCCCTAAAGAAATCAGCACAAGTCTTCTCAGCCAACTGTGCCGCTTGTCATGCGGGTGGAAAGAATTTAATCAATGCCCAAAAAACTCTGAAAAAGGATGCCCTTGAGAAGTATGACATGTATTCTAAGGACAAGATCGTTTACCAGATCACCAATGGTAAACCCCCCATGCCAGCCTTCAAAGGTAAGCTAAAAGAGGAGCAGATTGCAGCGCTTGCTGATTATGTGCTGTATCAAGCTGACAATGGTTGGTAATAGCTTGATTCAATTGGGTTTATAAACGATTTGTGAAAATCAATCGTAAGCTATCAGCTCTCAGCTATCAGTGATCAGCTCTCAGCTATCAGCTATCAGCTCTCAGCTCTCAGCTATCAGTGATCAGCTCTCAGCTATCAGCTAAAGGCTGACTAATAACGGCTGACGGCTGACGACTGAATTCTTACTCACAACCTATTTATCATTCCTAGATCAGTATTAGTGGTTAGTAGTTAGTTGTTGGTGTTATTTTCATTACCAACTGGCTGCTGACCACTAATTATTTTTTTTGACATCCTCCCCCGTTAAATCAGAGATTATAACGGGGGATTCCCAAACCTCACGATCTGGGTTTACTGCTTCTTAAGCACTTATCTAGGTTGTTACCAACCCCCGACAGCCCGCCTACACAGTCAATTTTTCCCACGATCTGCCCGACCGCAGTGATACCACGTTGACAAATCACTTGAGCAGCTGAAACATCTCTGTTGATCTCGTAATGGCATTCGGGACAAAAGTGGATACGTTCAGATAAATCTTTTTTGCCTGTATGTGTAGCACAATTTGGACAAATTTGACTAGTGTACCTGTGATCAACCTTGCCAAAATATACTCCTCGTTTCCAACAAACCCAGACCATAATATTGAAGAACTGACCAAAACCTGCGTCAAGGGTATGTTTACCTAACATCCCTTTTGCCCAAGTTCTAAAATCTAAGTCTATGTCCTTGCGGACAGGCTTCGCCAACAACAAATATCATTCCAGCTTGGTCACAAAGATGATGTGCTAACTTAAAGCGATGCAGCGCGGTCTTGGGGAGGCAGTGCGGTCTTGGGGGTCTCCCCCATGAGCAACTGCCGTGGTTTCCCCCATGAGCGACTGCATCAAGACAGTGAAAATCTTTTCGAGTATCTGATATTTTTTGATGAAGTCTTGCAATTTTACAATTAAGTTTATGTCTATTTGCCGACCCTTTTTTCTTTAACTTTAATCTGCGTTGTAGCAATTTCAGCTTACCGTGCAGCTTGGTTAAAAATCTAGGCCGCTCTATTAACTCATTGTCGGAAGTTGCTAAAAACTTGTCTAGCCCAATATCAATCCCCAGTGGATGACCCCACGCTGGTATATCAGGAATACTGACTTCACTTTGTAAAGACAGCATTGCAAAATAACCACTAGCCCGTTTAACTATCCTAACTTGCTTGATTTTAAATCCATCTGGAATTGGTCGTGACAATCTCATCTTAACTAATCCAATCTGAGGTAGCTTGAGCCACTCGTTTTTCATTGGATTAGTTTTAAACTGAGGGAATACAAACGACCGCATCCGGTATTTATTTTTAAATCTAGGAAAACCATATCTCTGCTCTCTCATATTATTAAATGCTCGGTCTAAATTCTTTAAGACTTGTTGTAAAACTTGAGCATTTGTTCTTTTAAGTTCAGGATTGGTCTTTTTGGCTTTAGTTAATTTTGCAGCTTGTAATTTGTAGTTGGGATACGGTTCATCTGCTGGAATTATATATTCCTGCTGTAAAGAACAATAATTAACTGCACATTTCCTACTTTTGTACCAGTCTTTTCGTTCTCTTAAGGCGTAATTCCAAACCTTTCTACAAACCTTCAAGATATCTTCGATTACGGCAATTTGTTGTTGAGAGGGAATTAACTTGTACTCGTAGGTTAGTGTCAGCATACTTAAATTATAACACAATTCTATCCAGGAATGCTACTTGAGTAGAACTAAGCTTTTGGCCGCAATTCACCTCCCGCTAACCCTGCGGGTATAACGGGAGGTGAATTGCTCTATATCGATAGCGCTGTGCTATAGCTGAAGATGTTTCTAATAAGATGATTATTGATTTAACATTTTCTCGGTATTTACTAATGATATTGATCGAGATTTTTGTTTCCATTAATCATCACCAAAACATCAAATCATCAAGGGGTGATGATCAATATCACCCCTTGAGCCCCTAAGATTATTCTTCTTGCTCTATTGGCATACCTATATTAAGAAAAATCAAAAATTTCGCATCGGGCATCAACTGTTTCATAGCCTGGGAATGGCTCTTGGCATCGGAAGGGTTGCAGAACCGAGCGAAAACTAGTGGTTGCATGTGGGGCAATAGGCAAATCATTACCCATCGGTATAGTTGACTGTAAGACATAATGTAATTTGTCTCCTGTAAATGGGGATCAAGAGCCAGCCCGAGCGCCGACAACATCTGCGGGCTGGCTCTTCCGTGGAATTTATTCTCCACGCTTATTAGTATATCACAAAAAATACTCTATTATAGCATATTTTGAAAACTTTTGTAACAAAGTCGTTAGGGAGTAGGGAGTAGGGAGTAGGGAATCGGGAATCGGGAGTCGGGAGCAGGGCTATAATTTTAGATTATATTAAGTTTTTTTTGGTCAGGATTTGTGATAACGTCTTGGTAGTCGTTAGCTAAACCGCTCTTATGCCCCACGTCTCAACCCGTAGGGTGAGCGTGGGATGAATGGCGGACAGCAACTTTCGATTCATATTGAATATTAATTGTCGGAAATAGTAGAATGGTAAGGGAGGTGATTTGCCATGAGAACAGCCTATCAGTACAGATTGCGCCCGACTCAGCAACAAGCAGCATTAATTGACAGATGGTTGTCAATGTTATGCGCTCAATACAATTACTTATTGGCTGATAGATTCAACTGGTATGAGCAAAATCGCTCACCTGTTAATGCCTGTCCTCTGATTTGTCACTTGCCTCAACTAAGAATCAACCCTAATTACTACTCTCAAAAGAAGACTCTGCCTCAACTTAAGCAAGATCGACCTTGGTATAAGGATATTCATTCTCAAGTTTTACAGGATGTAGTTAAGAGAGTTAAGCTAACCTTTGACAGATTCTTGATCGGAGATAGTAGCGGCAAAAGAAGTGGCAAACCCAGGTTTAAGCCACTCAGTCGTTACAGAACTTTCACCTACCCTCAAATCAAACAATCCTGCTTGCAAGGTAATCGCATTGACTTACCAAAACTGGGTAAGATTAAGGTTGTCTTGCATCGTCAAATTCCTGACGGGTTCAAAATCAAGACGGTTTCTATCAGTAAAAAAGCTGACGGATTGTACGTTACACTTTCTCTTGAGGATAAGACCGTTCCTGAAATTAAAACAGATATCAATCCTCACTTAATCATTGGTATTGATGTTGGTCTAAAGGATTTTTTGACTACTTCGAGTGGTGAAACAGTTACAATACCTCAGCACTACCGTAAAGCTCAAAAAAGACTGCGGCTTATTCAGAAAAAAGTATCACGTCGAGAGAAGGGTGGTAATCGTAGACTCAAGGCTATTAAGTTGTTAGCTAAACAACATCAAAAAGTAGCTAACAAGCGTAAAGACTTCCACTTCAAAACAGCTAATCAATTGCTGTCAAAGTATGACGTTATTGCTCATGAGACTTTGAATGTCAAAGGTCTTGCTCGTACCAAATTGGCCTTATCTGTGTTGGATGCTGGGTGGTCAAGCTTTCTGTCGATACTGACAAACAAAGCCGAGAATGCTGGTTTGTTGGTTGTCCCAGTAAGTGCTCATAACACCTCACAAAATTGCTCCAGTTGTGGAGAGAAAGTACCGAAAAAGCTGCATATTCGCTGGCACGACTGCCCTCATTGTGGGTGCAGTCTTGACCGTGACCACAATGCAGCGATCAATATAAAAAATAGAGCGGTGGGGCATCCCGTTCTTAAAGCTCAGTTAATGTCCGACGGGATACCGGGAGTCGCTGAGAAGCCCACACTTACCCGATAGGGAAGTGTGGGAGTATGTCACTAAAACAATCTTAATCACCTATAGCGAACCAGTGTCTCATTGAAACTCCCCTGCTGCGGTTTTCCTTAGGGAATCTGAACGCAAAGGCACAGCAAGCGCACCTTAATTAATAAGCAAAAATCCTCTATATCAAAGGAAACAGGGAGTAGGAAGTAGGGAGTAAAAATTATCACAATTGCTACAGCGATTGCTATAAGTATCAATAGTTAGAGGATGAATCTTATATCCAGTAGGGATTTAAAAATAATACTGCTTTATCCTGGTATAGCAACTAATGACTATAGCGCTTCTCATAGTAATTAAAGTATAGAGTATTTTTTCCCTACTCCCTACTCCCTACTCCCTACTCCCTACTCCCTAATTTATAGCTCACCCAATTAATAACTCCTAAAAATGCTAATGAAAGCTCAAACAATTCTAGCGAGATATGCCCAAGGAGAAAGGGATTTCCGAAAGGTAAATCTCAGGGGTCAGTCATTCCAAGGGAGAAACCTTTCTGGTGCAGATTTTAGTGAAGCTGATCTTAGAGGAGCTAACTTTAAGAATGCGATGCTCAGGGGAACTAAATTCTGTAAGACCAAAGCGGGATTACCACAATCGTGGTCAATTGTTATTCTATTGGTTTCATCGATAGCGTTAATACTATCAGGAATTGTATCCTTTTATAGTGGTTCTTATGCAGCATTTATTGTTAACTATGTCAAAGGATCAAACCTAATCTTTGCCTGGATAGCCTTGGTAGCAATAATTGTTTTATTTTTTGTTATCCTTGGTCAAGGTATTCAAACAGTCCAAGCTTTAGTGGTAGGCTTGGTCTTTGCCTTTGCCGTAGCTGTCGCTGTCGCTGGAGCCTTTGGCTTAGCCTTCCCCTTCGCCCTAGCCTTTGCCTTAGGCTTACCCTTGGTCATAGCCCTAGCCGTAGCTACAACTGGAGCGGCAGTGGAAGTCTTTGATGGTGTCTTAATTGGAGTCTTAGGCTTGTTGGTAGCTGTAGGTGGAGCTGTAGCTGGAGTGTTTGCTATACAGCAGTTAGCCTTGCCCTTTGCCAGAACCGGACCCTTGGGCTTCCAGCTCGCCTCTTCCTTAGCTGGAACCTTAGCTTTCCTGTTGGCTTTACTTGGTTCTTACCTGGGCTGGGATGCTCTCAACGAAGACCCTAAACATGCCTGGATTCGGACTATTGCGATCGCATTTGCGGCTACAGGGGGTACTAGTTTTTACAATGCTGACCTAACCGATGCTGACTTTACCGGAGCGACGCTCAAAAGTACAGATTTAAGAAAGGCTAATCTTACTGGTGCTAGTTTGCAGAATACTAGTAAACTTGACCTGGCTAGACAGAGCTAAGGTGAGCCGTCAGCCGTCAGCCGTCAGCCGTCAGTGGTCAGTGGTCACCCGGGCTATTTCATTGCTCCCCCCTTTGATAAGGGGGGCTGGGGGGGATCGATTCCAAATCCGCTTCAGGGTTGAGATCCCCCTAAATCCCCCTTAGTAAGGGGGACTTTTCATTCTAAAATTAGCGCTATCCTTTTAAAGTTTCTTAATTTGCTTTAATCAGAAATATGATATAATACTCAGTGAATATACTGAAGCCAATTTCTAATCAAAACTCTTTTCCTTCAGTTTTCCGTAGGAAGTCTAATCGTTAAGTCAGGGTAAACGCATCTAAATTAATAAGCAAAAATACTCTAAAGTTCAATACTTAGATTATTAATCTTATATCCAGTAGGGATTTCAAAATAAGACTGGTTTACCCTGCTTTAACGACTAATGACTATCACTAATGAAAGCTAATGAAGTTCTAACCAGATATGCAAAAGGAGAAAGGGATTTTCGCAGGGTAAATCTCAGAGGTCAGTCATTTCAGGGGCAAAACCTTTCAGGAGCAGATTTTAGTGAAGCTGATATTAGGGGAGCAAATTTTAATAAAGCTAATCTAACCGGAACTAAGTTCTGTCAGGCGAAGGCTGGATTACAAAAACGGTGGGTAACTGTTCTTCTGTTGGTTTCCTCGATAATGTCAGGACTATCTGGAATTGCCTCCTCGTTGGCTGGGTACTTAGTAGCGTTAATCTTTGACTCTAACAGCGTAGAAAACAGAGTCTCCGGTTGGATAACTTTGGTTTTAGTAATTCTATTATATAGTGTTATCCTGCGTCAAGGGATCGGAGCAGGAGTCGCTATCGCCATCGCCATCGCTAGCGCCAGCAACATCACCTTCGACATCGCCAGCGCCAGCAACATCACCTTCGACATCGCCTTTGCCAGCGCCAGCGCCTTAGCCTTAGCCTTAGCCAGCGCCTTAGCCTCCTTCGCCAGCGCCTTAGCCTTCGCCAGTGCCAGCGCCAGCGCCATCCCCAGCACTATCGCCTTTGCCATCGCCTTTGCCATCGCCAGCCTTATCGCCTTCGGATTAAGGGGATTCGTAGCCATAGCCGTAGCCATAGCCATAGCTTTAATATTAGTATTACTTGGTGCTTACCTGGGCTGGCGTGCTCTAAAAGGGGATCCCCGAGATGCCTGGATTCGTACTATTGCTATTGCCTTTGCTGCTACAGGAGGTACCAGTTTTTACAAAGCCGATTTAACTGATGCTGATTTTACCGGAGCTACCCTCAAAAGTACAGACTTAAGAGAAGCTATTCTTACTCGTACCTGTTGGCGAGATACCATAAAACTTGATCAAGCAAGACCAAGTAATACTATCTTAGCTGATACGCCTGTCAGAGAATTATTAGTTAGTGGTAATGGTTATCATAAGTCTTATGTTGATGCTAATCTTAGAGGAGCAAATTTAAAAGGAGCTAATCTAAATCAGGCTAATCTCAAATGTGCTGATATTAGCGAAGCTACGTTAGAGGATGCTAATTTAGAATGGGCTTATTTAACTGAAGCTCAAGCAGTTGGTACTGATTTTACTCATGCTAATTTAACCGGAGCGTGTTTAGAAGCGTGGAATATTGACTCAACAACTACGTTAACTAATATTGATTGTCAGTATGTCTTTTTACTAGAGACGGCCAATTCTCAAGGAAGTCGAGAGCGTCGTCCCCATGACCCTGACCGGGTTTTCCAACCAGGAGATTTTGAAAAGCTCTATAAAAAAATTATCAATACCGTCCAGATTCTGCTGCGGAATGGTGTTAATCCAGAAGCATTTCGTCAAGCCTTTCAAAAAATAATGGCTGAAAATCCTGCAATTACTAGTGATTCGATTCAAGCCATTGAAAAGAAAGGTAATGATGTTTTAATTACCTTGGAAATTCCAGAAGCAACAGATAAAGGTAACTTTGAGAGACAATTTTTGGCAGTTTATGAAGCTAGGTTAGAAGCAGCGAAACAAACTGCTCTGTTAGAGGCTGAAAAAAGTCATAGTAAGGATTTTAAGGAAATTGTTAGAGCCACTTTGACTAGCCATAATTCATTGAATCCTATAATCAGTCTTACAAATACAGCTAAAACGGAAAGTGATATGTCAGATAATTCACGTAATTTTAATATAGATAATCTAGATATAGATCAAAGCCAAGCTAATAATCCTAATAACTTTAATGTTTTCAACGACAATGCTAGACAAGTCAACACTATTAATTTCACATCAGAGCAAAAACAAAGCCTAGCCGAAGCAGCAGCAGAAATTCAGCAACTCCTCAACCAACTATCCCAGACTAATCCCACTACAACCAACAAAGAAAAGATGATAGTTGTAGGTGAAGTTATTGACCAAATTGACAATAACCCAACCTTAAAAGCCAAGGTTATCAATGCCCTGAAAGCAGGAGGAGTAGAAGCTTTCAAGGAAGCGATAGATCATCCTCTTGTTAATATTTTGATGGCTACAGTCGAGGGATGGACAGAGGTTTAGTAAGCTATCAGCCATCAGCTATCAGCCATCAGCTATCAGCCATCAGCTATCAGCTATCAGCTATCAGCTATCAGCTATCAGTTTTCAGCTATCAGTTTTCAGCTATCAGTTTTCAGCTTTCAGCTATCAGTTTTCAGCTAAAGGCTGACCGCTGACGGCTGACCGCTGACCGCTGACCGCTGACGGCTAACGGCTAACCACTGACGTCAGCTTTCAGCTTTCAGCTTTTGAATAAAAGAGGTCAGCATGCGTTTAATCTCTGTTACGTCTGCTGCCAGGCATTCATAGTCTTTGGCTTTGAGTAAGTTAAGATTGTGAGCCAGTAACAGGTGATATTCAAGTTCACTGGCTGAACCCATAGCAATGTGAAGAAAACGGGCTAGTTCGGCTTTTCCGTTTCTACCACATCCCTCGGCAATATTGGCAGGGATTGAAACGGAAGAGCGGCGGATTTGGCTTGTCAACCCATACAGTTCTTCCTTGGGAAATACTTGGGTTGCTTTATAAACAGATAACGTCAGCTCATGGGCTTTTTCCCAAACTTTCAATTTTTTAAAATCTCTCAATATTGAATGCTCCTATCAGCTATGAGCTATCAGCTATGAGCTATCAGCTATCAGTTATCAGCTATCAGCGGTCAGTAATCAGGTATCAGCTTTCAGCTTTCAGCTTTCAGTTATCAGCTTTCAGTTATCAGCTTTCAGTTATTAGCTTTCAGTTATTAGTTATCAGCTATCAGTTATCAGTTATCAGCTATCAGCGGTCAGTAATCAGTCTTCAGCTATCAGTTTTAGCTATCAGCTATCAGCTATCAGCTATCAGCTATTAGTTATCAGTTTACTGCTAATCACTGACCGCTGACCACTGACCGCTGACCACTGACCGCTGACCACTGACCGCTGACCACTGACCACTGACCGCTGACCACTGACCGCTAAAATCAGCTATCAGTTTTTGAATAAAACAGGTAAGCATTAGTTTAATCTGAGTTAGGTCACAGCGTCGAAGCCTGTGCCACGGCTGACCACTGAACACTGATGGCTGAAAGTTGACCGCTGAGCACTGAAGGCTGACCGCTGACCGCTGAAAGCTGACCACTGATCGCTGACTGCTGACCACTGACCACTGACCACTGACCGCTGAAGGCTGAAGGCTGAAGGCTGACTACTGACTGCTGATCGCTAAGATGAGAAATAGGAACAAATTTCTCTAATCTTGTCACAAAATCAACAATGAAAGGACTCTGGCTCGAAAACCAGCAACTGCAACTGCGCACTGACCTACCTGTGCCATCACCACCCTCTGATGAAGCCTTAGTGCGGGTATTGCGTGCGGGGATATGCAACACTGATTTGGAACTAATCCGAGGCTATTACCCCTACAAGGGTATTTTGGGTCATGAATTTGTTGGTGTTGTGGAAGATGGACCAGACAATTTAGTCAACCAGCGGGTGGTAGGAGAAATTAATGCCGCCTGTGGTGAGTGTCGATTTTGTAAAAGTGGACAACCGACTCACTGCCAAAACCGTACTGTCTTAGGTATTGTTAACCGTAACGGAGCCTTTGCTGACTATCTGACCTTGCCGGTAAAAAACTTACATCCCTTACCCGATAATATTTCTACTGATGCCGCCACCTTTACTGAACCTTTGGCTGCTGCTCTGGAAATTCAGGAACAAGTGAGGGTACGTCCCGATCACCAAGTGTTAGTAGTGGGAGACGGTAAGCTAGGACAACTGGTGGCACAAACCCTAGCCCTAACTGGCTGCAATTTGCTTGTGATTGGCCGTCATCACGAGAAATTGGCCAATTTAGAAGCCAGAGGAATTAAAGTAGGCTTTGCCGATGCCATCACTAACGGTCCTTTCGATATCTCAGTGGAGTGTACTGGCAACCCCGAAGGCTTTGCCCTTGCCCGTGGAGCGTTGCGCCCACGAGGTACCCTCGTATTAAAAAGTACCTACGCTGGCCAGCTAACCTTTGATGCATCATCTCTGGTAGTAGACGAAATCACGCTAATCGGTTCCCGTTGCGGTCCCTTTAAACCAGCCATTGATTTACTAGCACAAGATAAAGTAAATGTCAACTACCTGATCCAAGCTCATTACCCAGTTGAAGAAGGGTTAACCGCCTTTAACCATGCCCAGCAGCAGGGAGTATTGAAAATTTTACTGACCATGGACCATAACTCTTGAAAGATGATCAATAGGTGATGGGATTTAAGCGGTCAGCGGTCAGCGGTCAGCGGTCAGCGGTCAGCGGTCAGCGGTCAGCTATCAGTTATCAGCTTAAGTCATTGCTGAATCGATGAATATCAGTAGAGCGGGCATCCTGCCCGCCTGGGTATGATACAGGCAGGATGCCCGCCTGGGTATGATACAGGCAGGATGCCCGTTCCACAGGTGCGACCCGATCGGGAATGCGATCGCGTAGCGTGACCCACGGTCAATCCCGTAGCGTCGCCGTAGCGAGCCCTTGGGTGGTGCGTTACGGGGCGGACTATCCCAACCCTGGCTACGAACCGACAAATTAGGGCAAGTCCGCCCCTAACGCACCCTACGCACTCCCGACTCCCGACTCCCGACTCCCGATTCCCGATTCCCGACTCCCTACTCCCGATTCCCTACTCCCTACTCCCTACTCCCTACTCCCTATATTTCCTTTACTAAACTATGACTTATCAACCACAATCCGAATTCGAGAAATCTCTTAATATCCGTGCTATGACCACCAAACAAATTTGGTCTTATGCTACTGGAATGTTAGCGATTTGTATGATTTTTGCCCCAGCCAGATATAAGTTAGCCCTACCGATGATTGTGATCGGAGGAGCAGCAAGTAGCACCGCTTTTGTTTGGCACTCTCATAACAAGTCCGATAAAACCATTCTGCCTAATCAAGTACAACAGATGGAAGAACGCCTCGGTAACTTAGAAACTATTGTGGGACAGGATGATTTGGAAGTAAATTTGAAACTTAAACAGTTAGAAGAAAAGATATAGTACAGCAGTTTTAAATTGGATGAGGTACAAATTCTTGGGTTTTAGGGAGCAGGGAGCACGGAGCAGGGAGCAGGTAATAGGTAAAAAATACTGTGTACCTGATAGCTAGTAAAAACGCTGTATTTGTAAGTTTAGGTATAAACGAAATATAGTATTATAATTGAGTATTTTATCAGGCTCGATTATAGTATATAAGGCTAGATAATTTGGAAAGATATCACCTAATATAGCGTTGATCATACTTATGAGGTACAGTCAATCTTATTACCTCTACTCCCTACTCCCTACTCCCTGCTCCCTGCTCCCTTAAAAAAAGACCTCACCTAATTGAAAACCGCTATAATCAATAATGCTCAAAACGAAGACTTATGTAACTGCTACACTGTCTACACTACTCCTAGCACTACTAATTGGATGTAATGGGGCGGATTCCCCAAAGGGTGTATCGCCATCTCCTGATCCAGATGCTTCCAAGTCCTCAGAACCAGAGAATGCACTAAAGGTGATCCAAAAGCCTGATCAACCGCTAACTGTTGCGCAAACGAATCCTAATCCAGGAACCCAACAGAGTGTTGACCAATACCTGAAAGGATTATCCGCCAAAGGGATGACCAAGAACAATCAAGGGATATGGATCGAATCAGGAGATACCCTCTTAGCTAATCACCAAGGCACTATTCCCTTACCGGCAGCATCCCTTACCAAAGCAGCAACTACACTAGCCGCTCTTTCTACCCTCGGTCCTGACCACCGATTCATTACCCAATTTAGCGCCACCGGACCGATTGAGAACGGGGTGCTACAAGGAGACCTAGTGGTTGAAGGTTCAGAAGACCCCTTTTTTGTTTGGGAAGAAGCCATAGCAGTAGGCAACCAGTTAAATCAGTTAGGTATCAAGCAAGTAACCGGTAATTTGGTGATTGTGGGTAAGTTTTATATGAATTTTGAGACCTTACCCCTCAAAGCTGGCACTCTGCTCAAGCAAGGCTTGAATGGTAAGAGTTGGCCACCAGCAGCAGAAACTCAGTATCAGACCTTACCCCCAGGTACTCCTCGACCGGAAATTGCGATCGCAGGCTCTGTGCAAGTGGTAGCTTCACCCCCTGACAATCTACAGCCCCTGGTACGCCAATATTCCTTTCCCCTGGCGGAACTGCTGAAGAAAATGAATCGCTACAGTAATAATAAAATGGCCGACATGCTAGCTAATACAGCTGGTGGTGCCAAGGTGGTAGCCCGCAAAGCAGCAGAAGCAGCGGGAGTACCCCCATCAGAAATTAGCTTAATCAATGGGTCTGGTTTAGGTGAAGAAAATCGCATGTCTCCTCGGGCTGTCACTGCTGTATTTCTCGCCATTGAGCGCTATCTTCAGCAATACAACATGACCGTTGCTGATGTATTTGCCATCGTAGGACAAGACCAAGGTATTTTAAATGAACGTCCATTGCCTAACTTAGCAGTAGTTAAATCCGGTAGTTTGAATTATGTTAGTACCTTAGCCGGAGCCTTACCAACTCAAACCTATGGCACTGTTTGGTTTGCTGTGATGAATTCAGGGGGAGACTATACCAAATTCCGGACTCAGCAAGAGATGCTGCTAAAAGAATTAGTAAATAAATGGGGAATGGTGGTATCTGTTCCTCCTGACATTAAACCATCACCTCAGAGGATAGGTATGACTTCCGTTACTGAAATTGTTAGGTAGGGAGTAGGGAGTAGGGAGTAGGGAGTAGGGAGTCGGGAGTAGGTAAGGTAAGCAGTTAGCGGTCAGCGGTCAGCGGTCAGTAGTCAGTAGTCAGTGGTCAGCTATCAGCATATGCGCATAGCGCATATTCTTACATGCACCGGAATTCTTGAATAGCAATCCGTGTCGGAATTGTGAGAATTCTTTGATGCCATATTCCTGACTCCCGATTCCCTACTCCCTGTTCCCTACTCCCTGTTCCCTATTCCCTATTCCCTGTTCCCTATTCCCTATTCCCTACTCCCTACTCCCTACTCCCTATTCCCTACTCCCTATTCCCTGTTCCCTGTTCCCTGTTCCCTGTTCCCTGCTGTATCCTGGTTGAGTGTTAACAAAACTCTCATTAACTGAGAAATTATAGATGGCAAACCCAACCGCAACCCTAGAAACCTCTTTAGGCACCATTACCGTGGAATTGTTCAAGGATGTGATGCCAGAGACAGCCGGTAATTTCATTAAACTAGCCCAGTCTGGTTTCTACGATGGTCTTCATTTTCACCGGGTGATTAATAACTTCATGATTCAGTTTGGCTGTCCCTATAGCAAGGATCCCAATAGTCCTCGCGCCGGTACCGGGAATGGTCCTGACGGCTGCATCCAGGATGAGCACCGGAACAATGCCAAAATTTCCAATCAGCCAGGTACGTTATCTATGGCAAATACCGGTGCTCCCAATAGCGGTAGTTGCCAGTTTTTCATCAATACACGGGACAATTCCTATCTCGATTGGTTTTCTCCAGGTCCCTCGAAGCACCCGGTTTTTGGTAGAGTGACTGAGGGTATGGATGTGGTGCAAAAGATTGAAAGCACCCCTACTGATCGCGGTGATCGCCCCAAAACTCCGGTTCAAATGGTGAAAGTCACTATTAACGAATAACGTAAGCTATCAGCAATCAGCTATCAGTTGTAAGCTATCAGTTATCAGTTATCAGTTATCAGTTATCAGCTTATCGGTTACAGCGTCGAAGCCTGTGCCACATTGCTTGAGATGCTTTTGAATAAGATAAGCTGACGGCTGACGGCTGACCACTGACCAGTGACCACTGACCACTGACCACTGATCACTGACCGCTAATAGCTGACCTTTTCTCTTTCCCTAAGATATTGTTCATCAAGCCGAGTTGATATAATTTGACTGTATCACTAGAGGAGCAAATTCTTTAGTGTTAGCGTCTACGGGGAATGGTCTGACTTAGGAACGGGAAAACCCATGAACACATCACCCTGGCTAGCAGCTACTGCAATCACTACAGCTTCTTGCCTTACCTTAGGCGCTATCAATCCAGCAGCAGCGAATACCTTTGGCAACATTGAAGTTAACGGAAACAATTTTATTGCGGTAGCTGCCCCTTTTGGCTACAACCAGTATCAATTACTAATCATCGAGCAGATTGCAAACTGGCAAGCGTGCTGGCGTGAACGAGGCACTAACCCAGTTGTTGTAGAGCCTCTGCTGCTCGACTTTGACTTTACAGGAATTTGTGGGCGCAGTACAGACAGCAACGGCTATTCTATCCGCGTCGATAGTCAAGACTTCGGTCTAGAGTATATGCTCAGATTGGTTAAGCGGAATGGGGAATTGGTATTACTAGGCACTCACCGTATTGACCGCAATGCCCCAGACATTGAGCTTGGCCGCACCAGAGGTTTGGCTAATGGCTTTCTCAAAATCTTTCTTGATCCCGGTTGGCGATTTACCAAACGTATCTATCAGGGCAGACAATTAGGTCACATCTATATTACCTATGGTGCTACCGCTAAGACTGTAGCGCCACGGTGGACGAGTAGCCCTCAACCCTCACCACCTACTCCCAGCAGGGAATATATTTTTACCAAACCACAAGCCCAACCCAAGACTAGTGGTGAACGTTTTCCTGACACTAGCCCTCAACTTCCAGCACCTGCACCAGCAGAATCCTCAGATGATGGCATACCAGTGTTTGAAGGTTCTAATTAATTAGGACTTACGAAGTTTAGTTGGTTTCGCCACCCTAACCCGCCCAGGGCGTAAGCATATGCGCTACGCGCAGGCTACGCCAACAGCTATCAGCCTAATGCCGTCAGCTAATCAACGGGAGGTAGTAAACAAGCTGGGGGGGTGCTGCTACGGCTGGTTGAAAATCCCTGCTCGTTTTACTAATCCGACCCGGTGCAGTTCTCGCCCCTGCTAGCTGTTCGCGTTCCGACGCAAGAAATAGCCCTGGGGTATTAAGCAGCGATCGCAGAATTAATTACCTACTCGCAATCTCTGTAACCCTTACATTGTAAGGCTTTGAGTTTTATGAAATGTGTAATTAATTTGGTTTACCAAAAAGTTTGGGTTTAAAGCCCCGTCCTTATAGGACGGCTTTTCCATGTGTTATAATAAAATCATAATTAATAAACTTTCCGTTAAATAGATATTATTTAGTTATAAGTAGACAACGTAACAAATATGTATGAGATACGTATTGCGTAATTTGGTCTAACGACTATAACGTCTATGAAAAAATTAGATGAAAAAAGTATCTATTTAACTATATTAAAAAGGTACGGTGGGGCACACCGAAACCTAGATCATTGATCTAAACGCTCGGGGAGATTTGTCCTCTACTAAACCTGGTTCCGGCCTGGCGAACGCAAGACGAGTCGTAGATCCAAGAATCCCCGTTCTTCTAGGACGGGGAGTGTCAACTGCTTATAGGGGAGTTAAACTTGGTTTGATAACATAGCTCTGACGAAGAGATTATGAAAAGAATCGTTCGGTTTCTAGCTCCCGTGTTGCTCCTAATTGGTTGCACTGACCACAGCCCGGCTCAGACTCAAAAAGAGCTAAGCTTGAGCTTACCGAGCGGTTTCTCCTCCCTCGTGGAGCAGAGGCAACCGCACCGGCTCGGCTCAGTCACCCTCGACATAGTGCGACACCCCATCGAACTCGTCGGTGATTGCAGCGGCTGTGTGAATCCGCTCCATGTTGACCATCTCGTCCTCGAAAACCAGTACCTCCGGATCGAGGTGGCACCGCAGCTCGGTGGCCGAGTGCGTAGTGTTGTCTACAAACCCGCCCTTGTGGGCAGGGATGGTGCGCCCAAAACTAACACCCAGATGTTTGCCCTTGATACTCCCCAAGGGATCCCACATGACAAATTGCAAGTAGGCGTCCCTTGGAACTACGGCGGCTGGCGCATGTCCTTTCCCTTCCATGAACACGGTCTACGGGGCAAAGCTCAAGGGGCGAGTTATCGTTGGCGGATTCTCGCCGACGGGACAGCCGTGTTGACGATGACCATGTACTTCGACCGCTTCTCAAATCAGCCCAGCCCCGTAATTTCTGAAGAAAACTATCTCGATCTCAACTATCAAGGTAGGTATTCACCGCTGACCCTCGTGCAAGAGATTCGATTGGCACCGGGGCAAGCCTCCTTCCAGGAACGTTTGACCCTGTTCAACCCTTTGCCATATCGCTACGGATTTAAACTCTGGAACACGGCACAACTTCCCCGGACTGAGGATGCCAAGTTCATTTTCCCCGTGTCACGTATGGCTTTCCATTGGGGAAAAAACCAAGCGTTCCGCAACTGGCCGCTCATGAACGATGGCACCAATGATACTGTGGTCGATCGCTCTGTCTTCGCCAATTGGACGGCACACCCCAACAAATTCGGCAAGAGCTATTTCGGAATCGACATGGTACACCCCTTTGCAGCTGTCTACTACCCCAGTGATGATTTAAACCGAGTTCGGATCACCTTCCCGTCAACCGCTCCTGGTCTCAAGCTCTACTCTTTCAACTGGAACCAGGGATGGCTTGATTCCTTCGAGCTTTGGGGTGGCAGCACGGAAATCTTTGAAGACCACGGACAATTCCTCGACCCTTTTGACCGCTACAGCTACGAGGAAGAATGGTGGATGCCCCAGGGAATTGGGGAACTGAGTGCTGCCTCGGCAGCGATCGCGGCGGGGCTGACCTATGAAGATGAGGGGGGAAAGACTTATGCTCGGGTTCGGCTCACTGCTTCCCGTAACTACTCAAAATTAGTTGTTTCTGTTGGCAACGACACTGAGTCGGGTCTAGTTCAGCTCGACCAGTTGAATCCAGAGACGGTTGTTCTATTCTCGATTCCAGTGGCCAGCCATGGCAGCCCTGTTTGGGTGAAAGTCCACGAAGGTGAGCGAGAACTCTTTAATTATCGGATGCCTGTGGAACTTCCACTGGTGGACAAGGCGGCGGAAGCCTGTCGTGAAGAAATTAATTTCGCCATTCCCCAAGCATTAGATAACTGTTCGGCAGCTACCAAAACAAAGTCAAGTGGATACCGACGGGTCGAGTATTCCGAATTACGTGGCGAAAGCTACTGGCCCCCCAATGGTTCGGATAAAACCTGCAATCCTGAAAGAACCCTCAACACCTTCGGTCGTCCCGAAGCTCAAAAAATAGCAACTGCCCCCGAAGCCACAGCTCAGGAGCACCTGATTTATGGTCGCATTCTCTATCGACTGGGGGGTCTTTCCAACTTCAAAACTGCCCGTAAACACCTAACAGCAGCAACCACTGCCGAGCCTTCTCTGGGCGAAGCTTGGTTGCTTCTAGGAATTATTGAGATGGAGACGGGTGAGGCCGCTAAGGCCGTAACCGCCTGGAAAAAAGCTCTCGGCGCAGCCAAGCCAGCACCTTTAGCCAACTACTTTCTGGCCCTGAACGCTATCAGTGAAGGCAATCTTGATGCTGCACAGGAATTCATAGATGCACTAATACTCGGGGCACAACCAGACAATTACTTTGCTCGACTACTAAAAGCAGGAATTCTTGAGCGTCTTCAACGGTACCAAGAAGCCCTAGAAATCCTCAACAAACTTGAGGATTTCCATGCCTCCGATCCGGGACTAGTCTATCTGAAACAGCTAGCCTATACTGGTCTGGGAGACACTTCAAAAGCGGAGGCCATGAAGCAAGTCTTGAGCCGACTTGAAGATCCCTTACGGGGCGAGCCGTCGGCGGCCAAGCGACGACAAGAGTTTGTTAATCGGTTATCAACTGGTGCATGGGAGTTGCCCTTGCGCCCACCCCATTTTACTTGTGAACCCATGTGGCTGCCGTTTAAAACATTGCGTCGCCTTCAGCGGGACGACTGGACAAACGGATTAACACCCCTCGAATGAATCTTTTGAACTGGATTTTGTGTCCAGACCTAGTTGACCACTACCTCTAGTTGCCTGGTTTGATGGGATTGGCCTAAGGTCACGCTACGGGATTGACCGTAGGTCACGCTACGGGATTGGCTTACTGCCACGCTACGGGAACGCAAATTGTCTAGCCATTAAGCTGAAATCACCTCAAAATCAGAAATCGTCTCAATCCAGACCCGTGCTCCACACTTTAGGGGATCATCTGGACGATACATCACCCGACAGGGGCCATTGACCTCCACCGTATGACCGTAAACATTTTTAGAGCCTCGCTTGACCGTAATCACAGGATTGCGCTCCCCCGTCTTGAGATTGTTGCGAATCACCCTCTGGTTAACATGAATCACTGTCTTAGTGTACTCTGTACGCTTTGACCAGTTCCGTTTTGGTCCGCGAGTGCCAGGAGTAACCACCGGCATACCATCAAACAAAGGAATCACCCAAGTTCTGCCCACCTTATAAGCACCTTTAACTCTACCCTTGCCCAGAAGGTAACGGACGCGAGTGGCAGAAACACCAAGTAATTCAGCGGCTTGTGCGGTGGAAATCATCATGGCGAAAAAACCATTGCTTTAACGATATTATTATATTAACACTATTTTCCAAAAAATGCCAGGATTTGGTGAAACTATTGCATTGTCGCCATTTCAGAGCGTGTGTGTGGGGTGTGGGGTGTGGGGTGTGGGGTGTGGGGTGTGGGGTGTGGGGTGTGGATTCTTAGTCAGTAAATTCCGCAACCAGCCTCGGGTCTTGGGAGAGAGTAGCCACATACCGAAGTACAAACCTATATCCATAGGTAGGGGTTTGCCATGGCGAATGGCTTCCCAGAGAAGGGGAA